>JAADFU010000203.1:0-12190 GCA_013152715.1 Calditrichota bacterium | reverse complement strand
AACATCATCTGGTTCGACGGGGATTGGGAGAAAGCCTGGGATCACGAAAAAGGAATGGATTTGTACCGTTATGTTCGGGAGTTGCGAAATGATATTCTAATAAACAATCGGGTGGATAAGAGGCTGAAAAGCATGCACGGCATGACTGCCTCTGAAAAATTCGCCGGAGATTTCGGCACGCCGGAACAACATATCGGCGCTTTCGACATTGATCATCCCTGGGAGTCTTGCATCACGATTTGCCAACAGTGGGCGTGGAAACCGAATGACAAATTGAAAAGTTTGCGCGAATGTATCAGGACTTTAGCGCGTGCAGCCGGCGGAGGAGGAAATCTGCTGCTAAACGTAGGTCCCATGTTGGACGGCAGAATCGAGCAGCGTCAAATCGAAAGGCTGAAACAGATCGGTCAATGGCTGGCTCAATACGGCGAAAGTATTTATGGTACGCAAGGCGGTCCTTTTAGACCGACCACCTGGATGGTTTCCACGCGGAAGAAAAATAAAATATATCTCCACCTCTTCACTCTGCGTGGGAAAAAACTTCTTTTGCCGGAATTGAAAGAACACCACGTTCTCTCTGCCCGCGTGTTGGGAGGGCAAAAATTGACTATGGTCTCCCAAAAGGGACAAATTTCTGTACAACTCCCGCAGAAACCGATTGACGAAAACAATACTGTGGTTATATTGGAGCTTGACAGAAATGCTTCAGACATCCAGCCGTTGGATGTGCCCCAAAGTAGTCAATGATCAGACCGCTTATTCAGTAAAATCCGCGCGGAAGAACCGCTGTCTTTCAACTGGTTCTTCCGGGCTAACTTATCAATAAACAAGGAGATATCATGGCAAAAACCAAACAAGCAGTATCAGCAAGTTTTCTGGCTATCGGAATTGTTTTTCTCATCATCGGCTTTGTGAGGCAGGGAATGACAATTGATTTTACAAGCGGCATGTTCTCATTGGGAGTTATTTTCACGATTTCAGGTCTGGTGGCTCGGGTGTTGGAAAAAAGGTCAAAAAAATCCGAAAAATAGCACCGATATTTCATTTGCTCATTTTTCGCAAAAAGCCCGATCTCTAAACAGGAATCGGGCTTTTCATTTCTAAAAAATTCGACAATTTTTTCCGATCAATCGCTCGCCATAATGAACAACGGCTTGGTCTCGAAGCGCTTGAAATGCGGCCGCAGACGGTCGGTATTATAATATTTGTCCACGTCCACTAATTTTTTGTAGCTGGTCACCACCTCGATGGGCGCATTGTCGTAGCGGCCGTTGTTGAGGATGGCAAGCCTGCCGTGCACGCCGTCGAGGATCAGATCCAGCGCCAAATTACCGTACGCCATGGGAACGATGGAGTCGATGGCGTCCGGGTCGCCGCTGCGGACGAGATAGCCCAAACGCTGATTAATCACATTCACCTGCATGCCGTTGTTGTATTTCGGCGTCAATTCTTTCAATTTTTCTGAAATCAAATCGCCAACGCCGCCCAATTTTTTGTGGCCGTACATGTCCTTCTTCTGATCTTCGAACACCATCTCGCCGCCCTTGAACATGGTGCCTTCGGACACCAGCACCACCGAATATTTGCTGGGATTGGTGTAGCGATCCTGAACGAGCAGTTCAGCCAAACTCTCTATATCAAATTTGTACTCCGGAATGACGCAGCGATTGGCGGCGCCGGCCATTGTCGGCAGCAGCGCGGTAAATCCGGCGTAGCGACCGAAAACTTCAATCACTAAAATTCTTTCATGCGAGCCAGCGGATGTGCGCAGCCGATGAGTCATTTCAATGGTGCGCGTAACGCAGGTGCTGAAACCGATGCAGTAATCTGTTCCGGGTACATCATTGTCCATTGTTTTGGGCATAGCGATTACTTTCACGCCTTCTTTATGCATACGCACGCCGTAGCTCAGCGTGTCGTCTCCGCCGATGGGAATGAGGTAATCAATCCCCAAAAAGTCAAGATTTTTCAACACTTCAACGGTCAGGTCGTTTTGCTCATCTTTGTATTTGTCACTTAAATGCCCCGGCACCAAACTCTTCGGCACATGACTGGGTCGAGTACGAGAAGTGTGCAAAAATGTTCCTCCCGTTCGACCGACTCTATTTACCATCTCTTCGGTTAACATCCAATAACTATCATGATTGTCCGCGCCTTTTTCAGGAACAATATCAACCAACCCCTTCCAGCCGCGACGAATTCCAATCACTTCAAAGCCTTCGCGAATGGCGCGAATCGTAATCGCGCGAATTGCCGGGTTCAAGCCGGGCACGTCGCCGCCGCCGGTTAATATGCCGATTCGTCCTTTGATTTTCTTGATGTTCGCCATGTCAGTTTCTCCGTTAAATTTTGCATCACCAGTTCAGGTCGTTTTATCTGCGTAAAATTCATTACATTAAAACATTAAATATAATGTATCAACATTTGATAGTCAATGATTTTTTTTAATTTTTGTGAAAATTTGGGCAATCGGATTGTTCAAATATTTTTTGATCGACATTACGAGTGTAATTGATTTTTTATTACTACAAGCTGCCCGGACACAAAGAAAAATCAAAAAGAGAGAGTAATTCTGATTTTTGAAGGGAAACCCGACTCTGGAAAAAATCCAAAATTATCATCTGCGATTTTTTCTTCAACTTTCCGTTCATTTTCTTTCAAAAACATTAACGATTATCCGCTTGACTTTTTGCCTCTTTTTTCCTATAATTAAACTTTCGGTAATTGTTATTTTCAACAAACCGGTTATCTCAAACATCATCTCATTTCCTGATCAATTAAAAAATCTGACAATTTAAAAATCAGGAGCTTGCCATGAAAAAATATGCGTTTCTGTTTTTATCTCTCATCTTCTTTGTTTCTTTTTTGAATCTGCAAGCGACAGAGAAACTCATTGGTGCGCGACATCCGGCGCTTTCATCGGACGGCAAAACCATCGCTTTCTCTTACATGGGCGACATCTGGACAGTACCGAGCACGGGCGGCAGAGCGATTCAGCTTACCAATCACACCGCCTACGACCAAAAACCGATCTGGTCTCCGAACGGCAAATGGATCGCTTTTACTTCGGATCGCCAAGGGAACAATGATGTTTATCTCATTCCTGCAGACGGGGGAATTCCGCGACAGATCACTTTTCACACCAATTCCGATGAGGCGACTGACTTCACGCCTGACGGAAAATGGGTCATTTTTCGCTCCAACAGATCGTCCATGTCCGGACTGTTTAAAATTCCCGTTGCTGGCGGGAATGCACAGCCGATTTTAGATGATTACTGGACTTGGGTTTTTCACGGCAAAATGAGCAGCGACGGAAAAAGCCTGTCATTTCTTTCCGGCATGGAAAACAACTTCTCGTGGCGGCGCGGCTATCGCGGCAGCAATACGACGAGAATCTGGATCAAAACTGACAACCAAAAAACCGCGCGACTTGTTTTTGCTGACTCCAGTAATTGTTTCTGGCAAAATTGGAACCCGGACGCTTCGAGGATATTTTTTGTCTCCGACCGCATCAGCGGCGTGAAAAACATCTGGTCAATTCGCCGCGACGGTTCAGATCTGCAACAGGTGACAAATTTTCCCGATAAAGATATCACATTTCTTTCTCTGGCGAGAAACGTCCTTGCCGCTGCTTATGAACGAAATTTTGAAATCTGGCTGACAAACTTGCAGACGGGCGAATCTCATCCGGTCGCCATCGACGCACCGGCGGAAGAAAAAGAGAATCGGACGTTTCGGCTCAAAAATGAATCGGTTTCTGAATTTCGCGTGTCGCCCGATGGCAAAAAAATCGCTGCCGTGGTGCGCGGGGAAGTTTTTGTCACTTCGACCGACGGCGGTTACGCGCGCAACATCACCAATTCTCCGTGGCGCGAACGAGATATTTTTTGGGATAAAGAAAGCCACAGAGTATTTTTTGTATCGGACAAAAATGCGAAACCGGAATTGTACTCGACACCCGCAACCGGCGGCGGGAAGTGGCATCAGTTGACGCACATGACAGACGACGTCCTCTCCCCTGCCCTGTCCCCGGACGGGAAATGGATCGGTTATTTCCACGGCAAACGCGAACTGCGCCTCATTCGCCCCAATGGCAAGCAAGATCATTTGCTCATCGAGGATAATTTTGGCGGCAGATTCGGCGATGATTTTGTCTGGTCGCCGGACAGCCGATTTATTGCTGCGTCGGTGCAACGCTTTGGGCAATCGGACATCATCGCTGTGAATGTTTTGAACGGCGAGACGACCAAACTCACGAACACGGCTTACGATGAGTCTTCGCCGCTGTGGTCGCCGGACGGAAAATTTCTGCTTTTTTCGTCCAATCGTTTCGGCCACAGTTTCCCGGAATTCACCGGAAAATGGGACATCTACCAGCTCGATTTTGCGCCGGTCAAACCAAAATTTGACGAAGATAAATTTGAGAAATTATTTAAAGCGAAAAAAGAAACCGAGGAAAAACCCAAAGATAAAAAATCAAAAGATGAAAAAAAGGAAAAATTAAAAATCGAATTTCAGCTCGACGACATCGACCAGCAGACGCGCGCTGTAACCAACACGCTGGGCAACGACCGTTCTTTCGTGCTTTCGCCGGCGGACACGAGCACTGTTTATTTTGTCTCCAACATCGACGGCAAAAGTCATCTCTGGAAAACGAGTCTCAAAGATAAAAAACGCGGCAGCTACGAGCCTTTCATGCCGCAGGTGAAAAATCCGCGCGGCCTGCAATTTGACAAAAAAGGGAAAAAATTGTACGCGCTTTCCGGCGGAAAAATCGGCGTGATCGAGATTTCTAAAAAGAAATACAAAGCAATCGATTTCAAACGCGAATTGAAGATCGACAAAACCGCTGATTACGAACAAATGCTGGCAGAGCTATTTTACACGCTGCAATTTTATTACTACGACAAAACTCACCACAAAACAGATTGGCAAGCAATTTACCGCCAATTCCGACCGGTGCTGAAACAGGTGCGTCAGGATCAGGATTTTTACGACTACGCCAATCAGATGATCGGTTTTCTCAATTCATCGCACACCGGCATCCACGGTCCCGGTGGACGATCCAGCGAAGACAGAAGTCTGCACGTGGGAATCATCTGGCAGTTCGAGCCGGACAAAATCACCATTAAAAAAATTCTTAAAAAAAGTCCCGTTTATTTTCACCGGGACAGCGTTCAGGTCGGAGATCAACTCATTGCCGTCAACGGAAAATCAGTCGCGGCGAGGACGAATCTGTGGAAAATTTTAAAGGGAAAAATGGATCAGCGGCTGCGGCTGACTTTTCGTAGCAAAAAGAAAAACGCTCTGGTGACTGTTGCCGTTAAGCCGATTTCCGCGTCCGCTGAATCGCGCCTAAAATTGGAAGAGTGGATTGATTCCAGGAAAGAAATCGTCAAAAACAGCACCAACGACCAGGTTGCCTACATTTACATGCGCGCCATGGGCTGGGGCGATCTGACTCGTTTTCTCAAAGAATTAGAGCGCGACGCCGTGCCGCGCAAGGGTTTGATTCTGGACCTGCGTTACAATTTCGGCGGCAACGTCCACGACCGCGTGCTTCAGGCGCTGATGAAACCAACCTACGCCAAATGGAAAATACGAGGTCTTTCGGAAACGCCGCAGTCAACGTTCGGCTTTGCGGACAAACCGGTGGTGCTGCTGGTCAATGAAGTCACGCTCAGCGACGGCGAAATGACTTCCAACGGATTCAAGACGTTAAAACGCGGTCCCATTGTCGGGAACAAAACTTACGGCTGGCTTATTTTTACCACCAGCGTCCGACTCATGAACGGCGGCTCTTTTCGGCTGCCTTTCTGGGGCTGCTACACGCTCGACGGTCAGGACCTGGAAACGCAGGGCGGCGTGAAGCCGGACATTTTAGTAGTCAACGGTCTGAATGATATTCTGTCAGGCAAAGACCCGCAATTGCAAAAAGCGATTGAAGTGATCGACAAATTGATTAAAAAATAAGAAGTTCACTCAAGTGTGCCCACCTTTAAGGTGGAGTATACTTGATTTTATGAAACTAGGAACACTTGAAAATGAGCAATGAAATGGAATACCGGAATTTAGGAAAATGGGGACTTAAGGTCAGCAAGTTCGGACTTGGCGGCTGGGCAACCTACGGCGAAAATGTGAACGACCAGAAAATTGTGAACCAAATTGTCCGCACGGCTTACGACGCCGGGATCAATTTTTTCGACATGGCAGATGTTTATGCCCGCGGCGAATCGGAAAAAATGATGGGCAAGGCTTTGCGCGAATTTCCCAGACACACGCTTGTTTTGAGCAGCAAAATTTTCTGGCCGCTGAGCGACGACGTCAACGATCGCGGCCTGTCCAGAAAGCATATCATTGAATCCGTGGAAAAAACTTTGCAACGCATTGGTACCGATTATTTGGATTTGTATTTTTGCCATCGTTTTGATCCGGAGACGCCGATCGAAGAGACCGCCCGCGCCCTGGACGATCTGGTGCATCAAGGAAAAATTTTGTACTGGGGAACCAGCATGTGGAGCAGTCAACAGATCACCGAAGCGCAGGCGATTGCTGCGCAGGGAAATTTTTACGCGCCAGTCGTAGAACAGCCGTTGTACAATCTGATCGACCGCAAAAGATACGAGACTGAAATTGCTCCCATGGCGGAAAAATTTGGCATGGGGATTGTCACTTTCAGCCCGCTGGCGTCGGGATTTTTAACGGGAAAATACGATGACGGCATCCCGGAAGGCAGCCGCATGGCACGATTGGAGTGGTTGCAAGAGCGTTACTATCAGGAGCAATTTCTCAAAAAATTGAAGTCTTTCAAGGATTTCGCTGAAAATTTAGGAATTTCCCGGGCGCAGCTTGCCATTGCCTGGGTCGCGGCGCAGAAGACAATTTCCAGCGTCATTCTCGGGGCTACTCGGGTGGAACAGTTGCAGGAAAATTTGGAAGCCGCCGAAATTACTATTACCCGGGAAATTGACGAACAGTTGCAGCAGATTTTTCCGGCTAATGAAGAATAGGATGAAAGGACAAAAATGAGTGGTCCGATAAAATTAGGCATCATCGGCTGCGGCATTGCGGCGCGGGATTTGCACTACCCAGCGCTGCAAAAATTGAAAGACAAGTTTGAGATCACGGTTGTCTGCAATCACACCGAACCCAAGGCGCGCGACTTCGCAGAGTTGGTTGGCAACATTCCCTATGTACTTGATTATCATGAACTTTTGCAAAGGGACGACGTAGAGGCGGTCGACATTATTTTGCCCATAGATTTGAATTTTCAGGCAACAAAAGATGCGCTGGAAGCGGGCAAACATGTCATGCTCGAGAAGCCCATTGCCGCGAACCTGGACGAAGCCGATGAAATGTTGGCGTTCCCGGAGAAGTATCCGCTGGTGATGATGGTGGCGGAAAATTTCCGCTATCGCCCGACTTTCCGCAGGGTGAAAGATTTGCTTTCCGCCAAAGTCATTGGTGAGGTGTATTCTGTTTTCTGGAATGTTTTTTACCATGTGGACAGAAGCAACAAATACGCCATGACAGAATGGAGAATTAATCACAAATACCCCGGCGGATTCATCACCGACGGCGGAGTGCACAATATCGCAGCGCTGCGCTTTCTGTTCGGTGATTTCGAGGGGGGGCACGCGTTCGTCAAAAGCATCAATCGCGAGATCGGCGAACAGGACACTTTCAGTTTGCAATTTCGCACCAAAAGCGGCGTGGACGGCGTGTTCAGCGATTTTTTCAGCGCTAACGGCTATTCGGAAAATCGCATGATTATTTTTGCCAGTGAAGGCAGCATCATCGTGTCAGATAATTCAATTTCAATTTTGCGGCAAGGGAAAAAAACGCAGCTCGAAACCGTTGACGACGATGGCGGTTACTACGACGAATTTGTCGATTTCTACCACGCTGTGCGCAACGGACAGCGAGTCATTGCCACATTTCAAGAGTCGCATCGGGATTTGGAAATTATCATCCAGGCGCTCGAAGCAGCGGAGAGGAAAGTTCGGGTTAGATTTTGAGTTGGTGATTGGCCTTTGGCCTTCGGCATCTGGCATTTGGCTTTTGGCTGCTGGCTTCGTCCTAATAATTTATTTTGAGTTTGAGAACTGTTTGGAAATTTGAGCTGAAAACTTTTCAGGAGGAGAAACTTATGGGCGAAATTCGTATCATTCATAAACCGGACAAAAAACTACTGGAAGAAATGGACGTTTTTAATTGGTCTGTGTGGGAACAAGGGGAATCTGAATTTCCCTGGTACTACGATGAACAGGAAATTTGCTATTTTCTGGAAGGAGAGGTTGTTGTTACGCCAGAGGGCGGCACTCCGGTCGAAATGGGAAAGGGCGATTTGGTGACCTTTCCGGCGGGCATGTCCTGCATCTGGAAAATTCGCAAAGCAGTGAAAAAGCATTTTTCCTTTGGGGAATAAAAAAATTCAAAAAATGGGACAAAAACTCTGCCCAAAAATCATTCTGGAAGGCACGCGGCTGACGTTCAAGACGGAAATTGCTTTTGCTTTGAATGAACACCCGCGCATCGTGGGAGCGAGAAAATATCGCTACCACTCCCCCATTATTTCCGCGGAGTGGTGCGCTTTCACAAATTTTCCCTGGGGCCGCGGTCTGATTAATTTTCTGCCCGAAGAAGCGGAAAAAGCCCTGGAAACTTATCGCACCTGGGCGAAATTATTTGAATTGCAAAAATATTATTCGTGGATCATCGACCGGTTTCATATTTCTACGCAGGCTTATCAGCTTCAGACGTACGGCACAAAGTACGATTTTCGCTGGCTGGAACAAAAGCTGAACACGCTGGGTTTCCATCTTGTATTTCTCACGCGCAGCCCGCAGTCGTTCGCTGCGGCGCGCCGGGAACGGTTGAAAGTGTCAGGAAATCCGTCGCAATACAATGATTTGCAGAAATTCATCGACGAGCAAATTTTGCTGGAAAGATTAGTGAGAGAATCCGTCTTGCCGGCGCTGACGCTGGACATCTCGGACAACAACATTCTCCGCGCCGCAGAGGCTATCGCAGACTGGTTGGAGCAGACAGGCGGTTTGTACGCAACTTGATTGCGTCCAAATTTTTTGCGCTTCCTGCAATTTTTTATTGACATTAATCCATTCAAGTTCTATATTTTAAAATGAAGAATTAATGAATTCACCGAATGCAAAAAACGAAACGCTCGACTGGCTGAAATGGGCGCGCGAAATTCAGGCGCTGGCACAGTCCGGCTTGACCTACATCCAGAACGAATACGAACGCGAACGCTACCAGCGGCTGCTGGAAATCGCGGCGGAAATTTTGGCGAATCAAACCGATCTGTCAAAACAAGAGGCAGTGGAAAATTTTCAGCTTCAACCCGGCTATGCCACGCCCAAGGTCGATGTCCGTGGCGCTGTGGTGCGCGAGGGAAAAATTTTGCTGGTGCAGGAACGTGCGGACGGCCGCTGGAGCATGCCCGGTGGCTGGGCTGATGTCGGCGATCTTCCGTCGGAAATGGTCACCCGCGAAGTGGAAGAAGAGAGCGGGTTCGTCACGGCGCCGAAAAAAATCATCGGGATATTCGACGCCAACCGCGACGGCAGACCCCTGGAATTTTACCACGCGTACAAAATTGTTTTCCTGTGCGACATCATCAGCGGCGAAGCGCGTCCCAGCTACGAAACTCTGGACGTGGGATTTTTCCCGTTCGAGAAATTGCCGCCGCTGTCCCGCGCGAGAACAAACGAGCGCCATTTGAACGAAATAATCGCCCATTTGAAGAACCCTGATCGACAAACATATTTTGACTAACAATACAGGAGTGAGCTATGTATTTGACCGTGATCGTTCTCATCTACGTAATAATTAGCTACTTGATTTTCAAACAATTAGCTTACATTAGCAAATTTAGAAAAAATAACATCACCAATGCCGGCGTGTCGCGAAATCTGTCCTCGCTGGCGACAAATTCATCCTTCCTTTTCAAACAACTCGTTTCCAAGGGCGTGATTCAGGAAGTGAAAGGCGGCAAGTATTTTCTCGATGCGGAAAAAGGTACTTTTTTTGCCAAAAAAAGACGCGGGCTGTTTTACTCCGTGACCTTTTTCTTCCTCATCATTTTCTTTTTTGTGTGGAATAATTTTTGACAACATCATTTTGCAATGCTGACTTTTCCAATTTACTGAATAAAAAGTGAAGCCATGCCTGAAAATGAAATAAAAAAGATCAGCCAGCCCTTTGTACAGCATTGGCGGAATCGAGTGCACGAAATTATTTTTGAAGCGGACACGCCAGCCGGGCGGTGGTTTGACATTTTGCTCATCGCCAGCATTTTGCTCAGCGTGCTTGTCGTCATGCTGGACAGCGTGAGCAGTTTGAAACAGCAACATGGCGAATTGCTTGTCGATTTGGAATGGCTGTTCACGATTTTATTCACTATTGAGTACATTCTTCGGCTCATCTCCGTGGGCAAGGCGTTGAAATACGCGACGAGCTTTTACGGCATCATCGATTTGTTAGCCATTCTGCCTACTTACATTTCCGTCTTTTTCCCGGCAAGCCGTTTCCTGGCTGTGATTCGCATTCTGCGCATCCTGCGAATTTTCAGAATTCTCAAATTAGTGCAATACCTGCACGAGGCCAATGCACTGTTTCAGGCGCTGCGCGCCAGCCGGCGCAAGATTGTCGTTTTTTTATTTGGAGTTTTCAGTCTTGTTGTCATTTTGGGGTCGTTCATGTATATCATCGAAGGCGAAAAAAACGGTTTTACCAGCATCCCGCGCAGCATCTACTGGGCAATCGTGACGCTGACTACTGTCGGCTACGGCGACATTTCTCCGCAGACCGGTCTGGGCCAGACTTTGGCGGCAATTATTATGATTTTAGGCTACAGCATCATTGCTGTGCCCACCGGCGTAGTGACTGTGGAAATTTCACGCGTTCAAAAATCTTCGGTTTCCACGCAGGTGTGTCCTCAGTGCAGTCGCGAAGGTCATGATTCGGATGCGGTTTTCTGCAAATATTGCGGGGCAAAATTGTAAACAACGCGCTCCACCTTTTTCGCCGATGAAGCGCGTTGTTGCTCAAAGCTACTTCGCAGCTCTATTGCGGTACAAATTTTTATCAATCGCCGCCATCATCTTTTCTTCATCGAGACGATTCCCCAGAAATGCGTTCACTTTCTTAATATTTCCTTCCGGATCAGCGACAGCCTCGTGGTAAGTCACGTAAAGCACATCCATGTTGGATTGTTCCGCGAGCCATTTCTCAATTTTTTCCAGATGTTTCTCAAATTCCCGCGCCATGATTTCGTCAGGCACCGTGTCCGTGGGCTCGCCGCGGCGAATCAGCATTTTTTTCTGGCTGGCGAGAATTTCTTCCATGCGCCGACGCATGAAAATCACTTTGTAGTTGTATTCCGGCGGCAACTCGGTCAGCAGCGCCGAAATTACTTTCACACCCTTTCCCACGGTATCTTTGACCCAGTTCTTGTCTTCTTTTAATTTTTTTACCTGCTCGAGCTCATAATATCCTTTCGGATTGTCATCATCTGCAGTGCGGATGCCATCGACGACAATTTCCATGCCGCCGGAGTCCAAAATACGCATCATCATTGACGTCCCCGAGCGGGGCAAGCCGGAAACTACGGTCACAAAATCGTTACTCATACTGTTCCTCCAATTTAGCGAAAATTTCGCTCGATTAAGATGTTTGCCATTTATTAATTTTTCAGTTTAATGAATCGGTTGATTTAATTGTTTCAATTTTAGCCGCCTGTTTTATTTTCACACAGCGGGCCACAATGACGCTCATTTTATTTATTTGTTAATATTGAAAATAGCAGAATAGTTGCCCAAAAACCCCGATCGAAGCGATTAACAACAAAAATCATTCCTTTTTGGGATTTATATCATTTTAATTTTGAAACGTCACAAATTATCAGAAATGACTGTTATCTCAGATGTGTTATAATGCAACTCTGAAAAGGGGTGAATATTGTTATCCCATAAATAAAATCGTCGTTCGATAACTGTTTTTATATTTTTTGTTGAACTCCTTCAGAGTTCCTCATTTTTGTTGCAACTGTTGTTTACTACAAATGTTTATCCGCCTACAGCGGATTTTAGTTCAAATTTCCATTATCCGCAAGGACGCCGAAGGCGTTTAACTTTTGTAGAAAAATAACAACAAAACACTAAACAACAAC
>JAADFU010000202.1 GCA_013152715.1 Calditrichota bacterium | reverse complement strand
GAAATACAGCGCGCACTGCGCTCATTGACATCGTGACGATTTTGCTCGGTGTAACAGTGGGAGCCAGTACACAGGCGACCACTTTTTTGCGCCCAAAATCTATTTTGATTTTTGTCCTTGGCGCTTTTTCATTCATGGTCGCGACAGCGTCTGGTTTGCTGTTTGCCAAATTCATGAACCTTTTTCTCAAAGGCGAAAATAAAATTAATCCGCTCATTGGCGCGGCTGGCGTTTCAGCGGTACCGGACTCCGCTCGGGTGGTTCATACCGTGGGCCACAAAGAAGACCCGACAAATTTTTTGCTCATGCACGCCATGGGGCCCAATGTCGCAGGAGTGATTGGTTCAGCCGTGGCAGCAGGAATTTTGCTGGCAATCTTGACCAAAACGCTGACGTTTTGAACGCATCGGTGGGCTTCCTTCCAATTTTTGTTTAAAAAAAATCTCCCCTGTAAACAAAAAGTTTGACTTTTTCATGAAAAAATTGTAACTTGATATTGCGATTTTGACAAAATTGAAAAATTCCAACCTGAAGATTACTCATGAACTTTTCTTTTCGCAAAATTTTTCCTTTGAATCATCGGAAAATCAGGCAAATTTTTCTGCTGATGCTGCTTTTTGCATTACCGGGACAGACTCAAACCCGAACGCCCAAACTCTGCGTTGATGTCGCGCGTTTTCGACTCGACGATAATACTGTTTATCTGGAAATTTATTACAACATCGCGCGCAACAGTCTGACGTTTCAACAGCATAATTCAGCCATGACGTCCCATTGTCAGATTCTCACTTTTGTTGTTGAGAACAGCGCTTTTGAAGATTCTCTTTGCTATTATGATAAAGAAAAGGAAAAGGTCGTCGCCTACAAAAAGAAGAAACTGCGAGTCAATCCTCTGGACACGTTGTATCTGGAAGACGAAATTTCGGCATCAGATTCACTGTTGGCGTTTGACAAATTGGTGGAACAAAACAGTGTGAAGATCAAAGAAGGATATTATGAATTAATAGTTGTCCTGAGGGATCTGGTTTCAAAACAAACCTCTATCGTGCAAAGAGGCGTGGAAGTAAAACGATATTCATCGGAGCAATTGCAATTGAGCGATATTGAATTTGCTTATTCGATTGTCAAAGCAAAAAGGGATAGCACAAAATTTGACAAATGGGGATATCGAGTTTTCCCCAGTAGCTGCCTCGAATTTGGCGGCGGATTTTCGAAAATTTACCTTTACTGCGAAATCTACAATCTCGCTCGAATCAAGGAGCCGTCCCTTTACGGCTTCGATATTCATTACTTAATTCACGATGGCAGGGGAAAGGTCGTCAAAGAAGATACAAAATGGAATGTGGAAAGTGAAGGCAAGTTTGTTTTTGTGAATGGCAATTTTGACGTAAGCGATCTGCCACCGGGAATTTATCGTTTTGAAGTAAAAGTTGAAGATAATAAGTCCGGCAAAAAGGCTCGAGCAAGTAAGGCATTTTTCATCGCTCAAAATTCAATGGGGGAATGAGCGAATAAACTATTTTCAGGAGAAAATTTTCAAAAAGACGTCGTTTGTGATCTCAATTAGTTACTCACTAAAATTATCTTACATTTCGGAGGAAATATGAGTAATCAATCCGATCGCTTGATCTCTCTCGATATGTTTCGCGGACTAACCATTGCGTTCATGATTCTGGTGAACAATCCTGGCAGTTGGAGCTATGTCTACCCGCCTCTCGAACACGCCAAATGGAATGGCTGGACGCCGACAGATCTGGTCTTCCCGTTTTTTCTGTTCATCGTCGGTGTGGCGATGGCGTTTTCTTTAAATAAAAGAATGGAGCGTGGCGACTCTTTTTCACAATTGTTCGGCAAAGTGGTTCGCCGCACGGTGATTATTTTCGCGCTGGGACTGTTTTTGGGCTTGTTCCCATTTTTTCATTTTTCAACCATGCGCATCCCCGGCGTTTTACAACGCATTGCCATTGCCTATTTTTTTGCTTCGCTAATCGTGCTTAAGGCGGACAAGAGATGGCAAATCGGCTGGACCGCCATTTTGCTCGTCGGTTACTGGTTAGCGGTGAAATTAATTCCTGTGCCTGGCTACGGCGCCGGAGTATTGGAGCCTACGGGAAATTTGTGCTGGTACATCGACAGTCATCTTTTGGCAGGCCATACCTGGTCCGGAGCGCCGGTTCCCGGTTTTGATCCGGAAGGAATTTTGAGCACCATTCCGGCGATTGCGACAGTGATGTTTGGCGTTTTCACCGGAAATTGGCTGCGCAGTTCGCGTGACAAATACGAGAAAGTTTCCGGGCTGTTCGTAGCGGGAAATTTTGCCCTCTTCACCGGGATCATTATGAACGTCTGGCTGCCGATCAACAAAAATATGTGGACGTCAAGCTACTCGGTTTTCATGGCCGGTATGGCGGCAATTTTTCTTGCCATGTGCTACTGGATCATTGACATCAAAGGTTTTGTCCGCTGGGCAAAGCCGTTCGTCGTTTTTGGCAGTAATGCCATCGCCGTTTACGTGCTGTCCGGAATCATCGCCCGCATCACAATTTACACCAAATGGACTCAGGCGGATGGCAATGTAATTTCTTTGAAGACCTGGCTTTTTGAAAATCTTTTTCATTCCTGGGCGCCGGATTATTTTGCGTCCCTGCTCTATCCCATCGCCTGGAATTTAATTTTTCTGGGTTTGATGTGGATTTTGTATCGCAAGAAGATTTTCATCAAAATTTGATGGGGAAACTTTTTGCAGATTGCGTGATAAAATAAATTGAGTTGGCAAATTTTCTCTATCGAAAAAGTGCTTGAAAATGTGAGGGGAATTTGATATAATAATGTGTATAATTTGTGCAAGAGTAGAAGAAAAAATGGGACACGGATTTGCGCGGATTTACACGGATTTTTTTAATTTTTTATCAGCGGGAATCAGTGTCATCCGTGTTTTCCGTGTGCTATTAAATCATTTAAAATACCAATTTTTATTATTGAAAATAAATTGGAAGCATAACCAAAAATATAATTTAAAATTCTTTGCGTCTTGGAGCCTTCGAGGCAAAGAAACAATCAAACGGACGACTCAATAGCAATGAAACGACGCCAATTCCTAAAAACTTCGGTCGCCGCTGGTAGCGGGATTTATTTCGGTTTTCTACCCGGATGTCAGGGAAACGAACAGACAAAGACGAGGAAATTAAAGGAGCTCAGTCGCCGTCTGGTCGAGGCGCGAAGCGAGGCGATCAGAGATAAGAAAGGTAAACTTATCGGCGATGAAGTTGGAAAATTATTGTCTCGTGCCATGGAAAATTTTTTTGGTGAATCCGGCGCTCAAAAATGTTGGCGCCAGCTTTTCACGCCGGAAGATGTCGTGGGAATTAAAATCAATTGCTTGGCAGGACGCGGAATGTCCACGCATCGCGAGTTGGTGGATGCCATTGTCGAAGGCGTGAAAAGCGCCGGTGTGCCGGAAAAAAATATTATCATCTGGGACCGCGCTAATCGCGATTTGAAAAAAGCTGGCTACCGCATTCAAACAAATCGCAATAAGCTGAAAATCTACGGCACCGATCAGGTGGGCTATTCTCGCCGGCTTTACGAGTACGGTGAGGCCGGCAGTTTTTTAAGCAATATTTTGGTGGAGCAGTGCACTGCCATCGTTAATGTCCCGATTTTGAAGGACCACGGCATCGTGGGATTAACTAATGCGCTGAAAAATTTCTTTGGCGCCATCCATAATCCCAATAAGTATCACGATTTTTCCGGTGATCCGTACATCGCGGATGTGAATATGTTCTCTGAAATCAGGCAAAAAACGCGATTGACCGTTACGGATGCGCTGACAGCTCAATTCGAAGGAGGCCCGCCGTTCATGCCGCAATGGGCGTGGAATTTCAACGGCATTCTGCTGGGAATGGATCGCGTGGCGCTGGATGCTTTTGCCTGGAAATTGATCGATGAAAAGAGAAAAACGAGCGGCTTGCCCACGCTGAAAGAGGCGGGTAGAGAACCAACATACATCCGGACCGCAGCCGATGAAAGTCATCGTCTGGGAATGGATGATTTGAGCAAAATCGAATTGATTCAGGTGTAAAAATGAGGAATATAATTTCTCGAAGAGAATTTTTAAGAGCCAGCGCCGGATTTTCCGGAGCCTGTCTGGGATCAAGTCTGATTTTCAGCGGAGAATTGGCTTTTGCCGGAACGAAAAAAGATGACATCTTTCGCCGGGAAGCGCGCTACTACGAAAAACTTCCCAATCGCCGCATCAAATGCAAACTCTGTCCGCGCGAGTGCGTCATCGATGATCAGGAGACCGGCTATTGCGGGGCGCGCGAAAACCACGATGGGAAATATTACACGCTTGTCTACGGCAGGGCGGTGAGCGCAAATGTCGATCCCATTGAAAAGAAACCTTTGTTTCATTTTTTGCCCGGAACCACGGCTTTTTCCATCGCCACAGCCGGTTGCAATGTGTTGTGCAAATTTTGCCAGAATTGGGAAATTTCCCAGGCGCGGCCGGATCAAATCCGCAGTTACAAACTCTTTCCCAAAGACGTGGCTCGCTACGCAAAAAATGCCGGCACTGAATCCATCGCTTACACTTACAACGAGCCGGTTATTTTTACCGAATACGTGGAAGATTGTGCCGAGGCGGGACATGAGCAAGGCGTGCGCAGCGTGATGATCACAAACGGTTACATTCAGGCGGAACCGATGCGAGATCTGTGCCGTGTACTCGACGCGGTAAAAATAGATTTGAAGGCGTTCACGGAAGATTTTTATCGGAAAATTGTGGCGGGCAAACTAAAGCCGGTGCTGGATACGCTGACTCTTCTCAAGAGTGAAAATGAATGGACAGAGATCGTTTATCTGGTCATTCCAACGCTGAACGATCAGGCGGCTGATTTGAAAAAAATGTGCCACTGGATTTACAATGAATTGGGTCCTGATGTGCCGCTGCATTTTTCGCGATTTTATCCGATTTATCGACTGAAAAATTTGCCGCCGACTCCGCTGGCGACATTGGAAAAGGCGAGAAATATCGCGCTGGATGCGGGTTTGCATTACGCTTACATCGGCAATGTGCCCGGGAATGAGGGAGAGAATACCTATTGTCCGAATTGCAAAAAGATAATTATTCGGCGCATCGGGTATCAAATTTTAGAAAATAATCTCGATAGCAAAGGGAGATGCAAATTTTGCAAGACTTCTATTCCTGGAGTCTGGCATTAGAATTTAAAGGGAAGAAAAATGAAACCTTTACGATTAGCTGCTGTTTGTCTCATTTTCACATTGATTTCTTCTCTGCAGTGCAAATCGCAACCCAACAAGGAGGTCGAGAAGAAGAATATGGAATCGCAAAATATCAGAAAAGCAGTTGTTGCGGGGACCTGGTATCCCGGCGATCCCGATCAATTGCGCAAAGAAGTTTCATATTTTCTCGAAAATGCAAAAGTGGCGGATATCAACGGTGAGATCATCGCGCTCATTGCTCCGCATGCCGGATATGCCTATTCAGGATTTACGGCGGCTCACTCCTACAAACAGGTTCAGGGAAAAAAATACGATGCTGTCATTGTGCTCGCTCCCAGTCATCACGAAGCTTTTTACGGCGCGTCAGTTTTTAATCTCGACGGTTACGAAACACCACTGGGAGTTGTCCCGGTGAATAAAGAAATCGCCAATGCGATTATTGCTTACGACGAGTCGATTCGTTTCACCTGGGAAGGTCACCGGCAGGAGCACTCGCTGGAGATTGAGTTGCCGTTTTTGCAGACGGTAATTCCTGACTTGAAAATCGTTCCCATTGTGCTGTGGGATTATTCCTGGAAAAATTGCAAAAAATTAGCGGACGCAATCACAAACGCCGTCAAAGGAAAAAACGTTTTGCTTGTCGCGAGTAGCGATTTGTACCACGGCTATTCTTACGATGACTGTGTTGCCACGGACAATAAAACTTTGCAGGAGATTGTTAAATTGGCGCCGGAGAAATTGCTGCGCGGTTTTAATAGCGATGAGTTCAAAGCGTGCGGCGCCGGCGGAATTGTTGTCGCGGAAATTGTGGCAAAAAATTTAGGGGCCGATGCGGCGGAAATTATTTACCAGACAAATTCAAACGATGTCATGCGTTCAAAAGGCGGCTACGTTGTCGGCTACGGCTCGGTGGCGATTTACAAAAAATCGACTGAAAAAAAGGAGAAAAAAGTGGGTGTGGAAAGCGGTCTCACCAATGAAGAAAAAAAAGAACTGTTGGAAATTGCTCGCCGGACGATCAAATTAGTACTCGATGGCAAGAAACCGCCGAAACCTGAGTTCAAATTTCCCGTATTCAAAGAAAAACGCGGCGCGTTCGTGACTTTAAACAAACGTGGCATGTTGCGTGGCTGCATCGGCTATGTTCTGGCGTTTAAACCGCTGGAAGAAACAATTATTGACATGGCACAGGCCGCTGCGTTTCGCGATCCGCGTTTTAATCCCGTGACTCCGGATGAATTTAATGATCTGGAAATTGAAATTTCTGTACTCACGCCGGTGCGCGAAATCAAAAATATCGATGAGATCGAAGTTGGTAAACACGGCATCATCATCGAGCGGGGCATGAACAGCGGGCTTTTGCTGCCGCAGGTGGCGACTGAATACGGCTGGGACAGAGAGACGTTTCTGGAACACACCTGTCAAAAAGCGGGGCTGCCGCGCGATGCCTGGAAAGAAGAAGGGACGAAAATTAAGATTTTTTCGGCGGATGTGTTTCATGAATAAAGAAACGCAAAGAAAAATAAGGGAGGTTAAATTTTGATGAAAAGCTTCGCGCTGGCTGTTTTCTGCGGTTTGTGCGGAGCTTTTTGTTTTTGAAAGGAGAACCGCATGGAATGGTGGCATTTTTGGGTGATTATCAGTCTCATTTTGTTCATTTTGGAAATTTTCACGCCAGGGTTTGTGCTGGCGAGTTTTGGCGTTTCCGGAATTATCACAACGCTATTTGCTGCCTTGGGAGTCAGTTTCCGGTTGCAGCTTTTAGTGTTTGCCATTGCTACTCTAATTGTGTTTTTCACTATCAGACCGCTGCTCAAAAAATATTTTTATCGTTTTGACGATCCGCTGCGCACAAATGTGCAGGGGCTCATCGGGAAAACGGCTAAAGTGATCGAAGCAATCGATAACGCAGAAAATCAGGGACGAGTGCAAATCGGCGGCGAGGATTGGCGCGCGCGAACCGAAGGCGGTGAAAAAGCCGAAGTCGGTGAATTGGTTAAAGTTGTCCGCATCGAAGGAGCGACGGCTTTTGTAGAAAAAAATTAAATCAGGAGGAATTTGGCATGGATCCTATTTTGGTGATTATCTTGATTTTTGTAATTTTAATCATCATTTTTGCAATTAAAGGAATTGTCATTGTGCGGCAGGCAGAAACGATGATCATCGAGCGCCTCGGGAAATACAATCGGACGCTGGAAAGCGGCGTGAATATCATCTGGCCTATTTTCGATAAACCGCGCGAAATCGATTGGCGATATGTCTCGCACGATGTTTCCGGCGGAACGACTTACATCACGTCCAAGCGCACCAGCCGTATTGATTTGCGGGAGACTGTTTACGATTTTCCCCGGCAAAATGTCATCACCCGCGACAATGTCACTATCGAGATCGACGCGCTGGTTTATTTCCAAATTACTCATCCGGCAAAAGCAGTGTACGAGGTCGCTAATTTGCCCGACGCCATCGAAAAACTGACGCAGACCACGCTGCGTAATGTGATCGGCGAACTGGATCTGGACGAGTCGCTGGTTTCGCGGGATACGATCAATAAAAAATTGAAAATGATTCTGGACGAGGCTACTGACAAATGGGGCGTGAAAGTGAACCGCGTGGAATTGCAGGACATCACTCCGCCGGCAGATGTGCAGGCGGCCATGGAAAAACAGATGCGGGCGGAACGCGACAGACGCGCGGCAATTTTGCAGGCAGAAGGCGAAAAGAAATCCGCGATTCTGGAAGCCGAAGGCGCCAAAGAGTCCGCCATCAATCGCGCTGAAGGCGAAAAACAGGCGGCAATTTTAACCGCAGAGGGCGAAGCCATCGCGCGCATCAAAGTTGCCGAAGCGGAAGCCCGGGCAATTACCCGCGTCACTGAAGCCATCTCTCAATCTGGCGGTGATCCGGCAAATTACTTAATTGCCCTGAAATACATCGATGCGCTGAAGGAGATGGTTGCTGGCGACAGGACCAAAACCGTCTTTTTGCCCGTGGAAGCGAGCGGAGTTTTGAGCTCTCTGGGCGGAATCAAAGAGATGCTGGAAGGCGTGGGAAAAGTGAAATAAAATTTTAATTGGAGCGTTTAACCTTGCGGAGGTTCCAAACCTTCGCAAGGTTTGCTAATCTGGGGCGCACACTTTCATTGGGTCGAACCCAAATCAATTTTGCCATTATATTTTCCATCCGGTTTATCATGTAAATCCTGTCAAAAAACCTTTTTCAAATAACACAGAACCTAAAAAATTCCTTGACTTTCAAAAATTATTTATCTATCTTAATTACGAAAACGATTTCTGTGGAGCGGATTCGATTGAATTAAATCGCTGGCGGAGTCGCTGATAAAATTTCGCTGAAATTTTTATTTTCAATCTATCCTTTCCGTGAGTGAAATAAGTAAAGTTTATTTAATTTTAAAAGAAATAATATGATAAAAACATTCAGCAGATAATATTTGTGCAGTGAAAGGTGGTACCAATTTGAAGATTTTGGTTGAAATTTTATCGTAATAAAATTATCCGTTTTCTCAAATCAATGACAATCACCTAAAACGTTTTCGTAAATTAGCCGCCAGAATTGTTTCTGTCACGAAATGGCTGAATATTGAAATAATTGTGCGATAAAAACATGAAAATTTCATGGAGCCGAGTAATGGGAAAATACCAAATATTGAACGATCCGCTGCCGAATTTACCCTGGGAAGATAAACCTGTCAGCAAAAATGAAATCGTTTGGCGTTACAGCAAAAATCCGATCATTGACAGAAATCCGCTACCGAAAGTGCAAAGCATTTACAATAGCGCGGTCGTCCCTTTCAACGGAAAGTTTGTCGGCGTTTTTCGGGCGGATTCCAGATCGGTGTTGCCGTATTTGCATTTTGGTCAGAGTAATGACGGCATTAATTGGAAGATTGAGGCCGATCCGATTTTTTTTCAGATAGACGATCCGGAAATCGGGAGCTTGGAATATGCCTACGATCCCCGTGTGTGCAAAATCGAGGGTGAGTATTACATCACCTGGTGCAATTGCTACCACGGTCCGACGATTGGCGTGGCGCAAACTTATGATTTCAAAACTTTCCATCAACTGGAAAACGCTTTCTTGCCTTTTAACAGGAATGGAGTTCTTTTCCCTCGTAAAATTCGCGGCAAATATGTGATGCTGAGCAGACCCAGCGACAATGGCCACACTCCTTTCGGAGACATTTTTCTCAGCGAGAGTCCGGATATGATTCACTGGGGAAAACACAGGTTTGTCATGGGCGCCGGAGGCCAGTGGTGGCAGGGAACCAAGGTCGGCGCCGGGCCCACGCCCATCGAAACCAGCGAGGGGTGGCTACTTTTATATCACGGCGTGCTCAATACCTGCAATGGTTTTGTTTACAACATGGGCGCAGCCCTGTTGGACATTGACGAACCGCATAAAGTTTTATACCGCACAAATCAGTATTTGCTCACACCGGAAGAGCCTTACGAAACAACGGGCAAAGTCCCAAATGTGGTTTTTCCTTGCGCTGCATTGACAGACCCGGAGACAGGGCGTATCGCCATTTATTACGGCGGAGCAGATACCTATACCTGTCTGGCTTTTGCTTATATTGATGATTTGATCGATTTTGTGAAAGAGAATTCAGAGGTTTTTTGAATGTGAATAGTGGGAATGGGTTTGTGAAAATAATAGATAACCACGAAGGGCACGAAGCTCACGAAGTTTTTTTAAAATTTAAAAAATTAGGTTTAGATTTGGAAAAATGGATAATTAGAAAATCGAATTTAAGCAAATTAATGCATGATGTTTATAATCAAATCCCCCAAAAATTTGATTTGAGCTTAATCTTTATTTCTCTTCGTGTTTTTCGTGTGCTTCGTGGTTAATCAAATTTAAAAAAAAGATAGAAAATATTTATCAAAAATAAATGTATCAAACTTCCTAATCAAAAATTGGGAAATTTACATGAAACTTCACTTCCATGCCTGGATTTCTTTCTTTTTGATGACTTTGTTTTTATTTACATTTATCAGTCAGGGAAAAGCGAAGATTACCAATACACCCGTTGATCTGAATGCCACTGCTGAAACAAAGGCTCTTTTGTTTAATCTTATCGATTTGAGCAAACAAGGAATCATGTTTGGCCATCAGGACGATTTAGCCTATGGCGTTTACTGGTGGGCGGTTCCGGGTAAGTCGGACATAAAATCTATTTGCGGCGATTATCCTGCGGTTTACGGCTGGGAGATTGGGAAAATTGAGCTTGGCTCATCACTGAATCTGGACGGCGTCAATTTTAACAATTTGCGCGGATGGATTCTGGAAGCTTACAGCCGCGGCGGTATCAATACGATTTCCTGGCACAGCACAAATCCTGTTTCCGGTGGAAATGCCTGGGATACAACGCCGGCTGTGAAGCACATTTTACCCGGCGGATCCCGACACGAGGCGTTCAAAGCGCGACTGGATCGAGTGGCTGATTTTTTGGCGAGCCTCAAAACCGAAGACGGCAATTCTATTCCGATTATTTTCCGACCTTACCATGAACACACAGGTAACTGGTTTTGGTGGGGAAAAGGCAATTGCACAAGGGAAGAATACATTCAATTGTGGCAATTCACTGTGGAATATTTGCGCGATGTGAAAGGGCTGCACCATCTGCTTTATGCTTATTCGCCTTCCAGTTTTTATCAACTGGATGAATATCTCGATCGTTATCCTGGCGATGACTATGTGGACATTCTGGGGCTGGATGATTACAATGCCTTTTCCGACGGCAACGTGTCGAACGGGTTGCGTATGTTGAGAATGATTGTCGAGCTTGCGGACAGCAAGCAAAAAGTGGCTGCATTGACGGAATTGGGATTAAATTTAAATGACAATAAATGCTGGACGAAATTTTTTGATCCTGTGAAAAATGATTCTGTTGCGCGCCGCATATCATATTTTCTCGTCTGGCGCAATGCAAGTGTGCAGCATTTCTTCGCGCCTTACCCGGGGCATGCTTCTGTGCCTGATTTTGTCAGTTTCTACAACGATCCGCAGAGTATTTTCGAACGAGATTTGCCGGACATGTATTCCATTTCTGGTGATGATTCCCTCGCGCCAGAAATTGTCAAATTTCCCGATGCAGAGTTTATCTCCTACAAAACACCGGTGCGCATTGAAATTGAAACGGACGAACCCGCTTTTTTGCGATACGATTTTTCTGATTTGCCATTTGAACAAATGGTAAATCGCTTTGACCATGGCGAAGGAACACTAAAACATTGGATCGATTTTCCCGCAGAGCATGGGAAAAGCTATACGCTTTTCATTCGAGCGGCGGATGTTTTTGGAAATGCCGGGGATAGTTCTGTTGCAGTGACTTTTTCTGTGGACACGACAAAAGAGGAAATTTACTGGCACGATCCGCATTACAATCGAGAATCCTGGGAGACAGGGAATGCGCCGTTAGGTTTCGGCAATAGCGAAATCGCTTCGTCAGTCGCAAAAGTCAATACTTTGTATCTTGCCAGAGAATTTGACATCCCGGATCCTAATGATATTTCTTACATGGCGATTATTTTGAAATATGACAACGGCGCGGCAATTTATCTCAATGGCAAGGAAATCGAGCGGGTCAATTTGCCGCAGGAGAGTTTGCATTACGAGACTTTTGCTTTGGGTCAGGATATGGGAATCAAGTCCATCGTGCTAGGCGAGACAGAGCGGGCGTTGCTGATGCCCGGGAAAAATCTGCTCGCTGCCGAAGTCCATCGCAGCAAAAGCGACAGTCTGGACTTGTTTTTTGATTTAAAATTAATCACTACGGAGACGATTTTCGACCTTGGCAGCGATTGGCAATATTTTGATGAAGGAACCCAACCTGCAGTGCAAATTCGCAACAAAACTTCTGTTGAAAAATCTCGCGGTTCATCAATTCCGACTTTTCAGGTGTATCCGAATTATCCCAATCCTTTCAACCAATCAACTTTCATTTGTTTTGAAATAGCTCAAAAAAAAAGAGTGGACGTTAGAATTTATGATCTGCGCGGAAGCGGAAGACTTGTAAAAAATTTAGTCAGTCAAAAATTTTTGCCAGGCTCGCATCAAATTCAGTGGAATGGCACAAATGATTCAGGAGAAATTGTGGCTTCAGGCGTTTATTTAATAAAAGTGATTGCCGGAAACCAAAATCAGACCGGGAAGGCAATTTTTTTGAAATAATATGAATGACTATTTGAAAATTTTTAAGTAAAATAGCAATGGAAAAAAATAAAAGCCTTACGGCTTAATTCCGAAATTAGATTGGAGTTAAGGCGTCAGCCTTTTAAAAACAATATATCGTCTTATATTCAAT
>JAADFU010000201.1 GCA_013152715.1 Calditrichota bacterium | reverse complement strand
ATTTCCCGCTTGCGGTAGCCGAAACCATTTTTCATCAGCGCAAAATCCACGTAATTACTCGGGCGCAGGTAGTAAATTAGCGGCGGCGGCGTCATTTCAATTCCCTGGAAATCGTTCTCTGCAGCAAATTCCTGCAAAACTTCCACCATGCGAAACGCATCTCGAATTGCCAAATTAAATCGCGTAACCAGCCCGCCGTAAGAGGCACCGCGGTGCGAAGTCAAAATCCGGCGATGGTGTTCGTAGCGCACTGTCGCCGGAAAGATCGCGATCATGCGTTTCTCTTTGCGGAAAATGAGACTGTGATCTTCAAATCGATCTGCGGGGTGATAGTTGAGAAATTTTCGCGTGTGGAAAATTGTCCCATTATTCGCCTGCGCAACAAATTCATCCCAATTGTCCTGATATTTCTCTTCGTAAGGCTCGATGTGAATTTTCATATCTTCTATTCTGCCATTAATTTGACCAGTACTGCCTTCTGCGCATGCATTCTGTTTTCCGCTTCGTCAAAAACAATGGAATTCGGACTTTCGATTACGCTGTCGGTGATTTCGTCGCCACGATGCGCCGGCAGACAATGCATCACAAAAGTATCTTTTCGGGCGTGAGCCATCAATTCGTCATTTACTTGAAAGTCGGCAAAGTCGCGTTTCCGTTTTTGCGCTTCAGCTTCCTGGCCCATGCTCGCCCAGACGTCGGTGTAAATAACATCCGCATCTTCCACTGCTTGTTTCGGGTCGCGGAAAATTTCGATCTGGCTGATTCCTGCGTCTTTCGCTGCTTGTAAAATTTCCGGATTGGGATCGTAGTTTTCGGGGATTGCCAGCGCCAAAGTCATCGGATAGCGCGAGGCAAAATTGAGCCATGAGTGTGCCAGATTATTTCCGTCGCCGACAAATGTCACTTTCAAATCTTCCAACCCATTGCGATGCTCTTTAATCGTCAGCACATCCGCCATCACTTGACACGGATGCAGCAAATCAGTCAAGCCATTAATGATCGGCACCGATGAATATTCCGCCATTTCCAGAATATCTTCGTGGCCAAAAAGTCGCGCCATCACGCCGTCATTGTAGCGGGACAGCACACGCGCGATATCTTTCACTGCCTCGCGAGTGCCCACGCCGATATCCGTAGGCGCCAGATACAACGCGTAACCGCCCAATTGATACATGCCAACTTCAAAGGAAACCCTCGTTCGCGTTGACGGTTTCTGAAATACCATCGCCAGCGTCTTCCCTTTCAAATAGGGAGTGTCCTCACCATTTTTCTGCTTGGCCTTGATTTCACTCGCCAAATCAAGCCATTCTTCGATTTCTTCTCTCGTCAAATCTGCAATCGACAAAAAATGCTTCTTCACATGAACCTCCTCATATTTTTTTCGGTAAAAAAATTTTCGCCTCGAAGACTCAAAGAAAATACTATTTCAGAAATTTTATCTTGGAACCTTCGAGTCTTGGTGGCTAAAAAAATCCCATCAGCGAATGATTTACAAAATATACCGGCTCAAATCTTCGTCTTCGACAATATCCTTCAGCGTCTTTTTCACATCTTTGTCGGTGATCTTCGCTGATTCCATTTTCTCATCAGGAACGTTGAACAGAATATCTTCCAACAAAGTCGTCAAGATTGTGTGCAGACGACGCGCGCCGATATTTTCCGCCCGTTCGTTCACTTCCGTGGCGAATCTGGCAATTTCACGAATGGCGCCTTTGGTAAATTGCAATTTCACATCTTCTGTTTCCATCAGAGCAGTGTATTGTTTGATCAAAGCATTTTCCGGTTCAGTGAGAATACGCACGAAATCGTCAGTCGTCAGAGTATCCAGTTCCACGCGAATGGGAAACCGTCCCTGTAATTCCGGGATCAAATCCGACGGTTTGGAGATATGAAATGCACCGGAAGCGATGAACAAAATATGATCGGTTTTGACCATGCCATACTTTGTCAGCACGTTCGAGCCTTCTACAATTGGCAGTAAGTCTCGCTGCACGCCTTCGCGCGACACATCGGGTCCGTGGCCTGTTTCTTCGCCGGCGATTTTGTCAATTTCATCCAGAAAAACAATACCCGCATTTTCCACACGCTCAATTGCCTCTTTCACCACATCTTCCATGTCGATCAATTTCTGCGATTCCTCCTGAATCAAATATTTCCGCGCTTCAGGAATTGCCATTTTGCGACGTTTCGTCTTTTTGGGAAACATGGGACCGAGCAAATCCTGAATATTCATTCCCATTTCTTCCACGCCCATGGGAGAAATTATCTGCATGACCGGCGAGGTGTTTGCCGGAACTTCCAATTCAACTTTACGATTGTCCAGAGCTCCGGATTGCAACTGGTGACGAAGTTTTTCCCGGACGCGCAGCCATTTTTGATACGATTCCTCCGCCTCCAAATCGCCGCGCTCGATTTCTTCAGGATCGTGCACTGGCGGCAGCAGCAAATCCAACAACCGCTCTTTCGCCATTTCCGCGGCGATGGCTTCCACTTCCTTTGTTTTCTTGGCGCGCACCATATTCACCGCCAAATCAACCAGATCGCGGATGATCGATTCGACATCTCTGCCGACGTAGCCGACTTCCGTGAATTTCGACGCTTCCACTTTGATGAACGGCGCGCCGGACAGCCGGGCTAATCGGCGCGCGATTTCCGTTTTTCCCACGCCGGTGGGACCGATCAAAATAATGTTGTTCGGCATAATTTCTTCGCGCAGATCTTCCTCGACCTGTTGTCTTCGCCAGCGATTTCTCAGCGCGATCGCCACCGATTTTTTCGCGTTATCCTGTCCGATGATGTATTTGTCCAGCTCTGTTACAATTTGCCTCGGAGTCAATTGTTCAATTTTAGCGCTCATGTTGTTATTTCATCCCTGTCATTTTTCAATCATTGTGATTAAAGAAAACCGCGATCTCTCGCGGCTCAAAAGCTCATTTTTCAAACTAAAATCAATTTCACTTATCAATTTTTTGTTGTTTTTTCTGATCCGCATAAGGGGGCGGTAATTACAAATTTTCTTGCCCCTTTCTCGGAATTTTTAAAACCACTTGAAATTCATTTTACTTTTCAAGCGCACGCAGGTTCATTTTTTTCTTGCAAAACGAAGCAAAAGCTACAAAATCTCAACTTTGACATTGGTATTTGTGTAAATACAAATCTCGCCGGCTATCTTCAACGATTCTTTTGCGATGTGCTCGGCGTCGAGATCGGCGTGTCGCACCAGCGCTCTGGCAGCGGCCAAGGCATAAGGTCCGCCGGAACCCAATGCCATGATATTATCATCAGGCTCAACGACGTCGCCGGTGCCGGAAATTAAAAAGCTTTTTTCCTGATCTGCAACCACCAACTGAGCTTCCAATCGCCGCAAGTAGCGGTCAGTGCGCCAGTCCTTGGCCAATTCGACCGCCGCCCGTGACAGATTTCCGTGGAATTGTTCCAGCTTGCTTTCAAATTTTTCAAACAAAGTCAGCGCGTCGGCAGAAGCGCCGGCAAAACCCACCAGCACGGCGCCGTCAAAAATGCGGCGAATTTTTCGCGCGCCCATTTTCAAAACTGTGTCGCCAAAAGTCACCTGACCGTCTCCCGCCATCGCCACTTTTCCCTTGTGACGCACGCACAAAACTGTCGTTGATCGCATCTTCATTGCCGCATCTATCCCTATTTTATTCTTTTTATATATTTAAAATAATCATTATCCGTGCTCAAAATTAGCCATGTTTTATCATCCATGGTCTGCTGATAGGAGTCCAGACTTTTCAAAAAAGAATAAAATTCAGGATCCTGTTCATAGGCCCGAGCATAGATGCGAATCGCCCCAGCGTCAGCCTTGCCCTTGATCTCCTGAGCCGTGCGGTACGCCTCGGACTGAATTCTCTTCAGTTCTTTGTCCATCTCGCCTTCGATTTCCGCCTTTTTGCCCATGCCTTCGGAACGGTACTTCTCCGCCATCCGCAGCCGTTCGGCAATCATGCGCTCGAACACTTTTTGGCGCACTTCATCGATGTAATTGATGCGCTTGATACGGACGTCAACGATATCAATGCCATAATCTTTTGCTTTTTCCTGCACCGCCAGTAGAATGCTGCGCGTCAGTTTCTCCCTACCTACCAAAATAGAATCAATTTTCAGCTCGCTGATCACGGAAGAATCAATTTCCGACATCGCCATAGAGCGATTGCTGGTGCGCACCACTTCCATGAGCACGTTTCCTGTCACCAGATCTCTGGTCGCCGCGTCAATGATGTTATCCAGGCGAGTTTGTGCTCCATTTTCATCAACTACCGACGTGAAAAATTTTAAGGGCTTGGTTATTTTCCAACGCGCATAAGTATCAACGAGAATGAATTTCTTGTCTTTTGCCAAGATCTCCGACGGATTGCCATCCCATTCCAAAAGCCTTTTTTCAAAATAATTCACTTGTTGAATAAACGGCACTTTGTAATGCAAACCAGCGTCAGAAATGGGATTGCCCACCGGCTTTCCGAATTGAGTGATAACGACTTGTTGCGTCTCATCGATGATGTACAGCGCGTTAGCAATCACAATGATCGCGACAAACAACAGAATGGCAATTAAATATATTGTTATTTTTGTTTTATTCATTTTTTAGCCCCTCCTTCCTGGAGTTGCAACAACTGCAACAGACCTCGCTGATCTTTGTCAATCACATATTTTCGCTCGATTTTGGGCAAAATTTTGGACATCGTTTCCAGATACATGCGCCGTCTCGTCACATTTTTGGAAAGGCGATATTCCTTGTAAATCGCATCGAATTTTGATGCGTCACCCTGGGCGCGGTTGATTCGATCCAGAGCGTATCCTTCGGCTTGACTAATGGTTTTTTCCGCTTCGCCTTTGGCGCGGGGAATGACTTTGTTGTAAGCCTCATTGGCCTGATTGATCAATTTTTCCATCTCCTGCCGCGCTTCATTGACCTGATTCACTGCCGGGCGTACTTTTTCCGGGGGATTCACATCTTGCAATTCCACAGTCTCAACCTCAACTCCGGTATGATATTTGTCAAGAATCTTCTGCATGTTTTCTTTGATATTCAAAGCTATTTTCGGCCGCAACAGAATCCAAACCTCATCAACGCTGTGGTCGCCGACAATCTGCCGCGTCACGGATTCGGAAACGTCGCGGATTGTCTTTCTAATATTCCTCACATTGAACAAGTAAGATTTGGGATCTTTGATGCGATACTGCACCACCCACTCGACAGTCGCAATATTCAAATCCCCGGTCAACATGAGCGACTCGGAAAGAAGGCTTCGGTCGCGCCGTATCTCCGAACGCACGCCCGGCTTTGTGGTGCGATAGCCGAATTCCTCGCGAAAAATGTAACGGCTGCCTTTTATCTTAGTAAGCGTCTCCACGCCCAGAGGCAATTTAAAATGCAGACCAGGCAATGTCGTACGCACATATTTCCCGAATCTTTTGATCACGCCGACTTCTTCTGTCTTGATTGTGTAAAAAGATGAAAAAAAGATGATAATGAGAACAATGATGGCGGCGCCGTAAGTAATGAACTTACGGTTGATTGGAGGAAGCATGATTTCCTCTCCGCCGACATTTACGGTTCTGCCTCCACGGTAACCTTGCATTTGGAAATTACCTCCTGCGCAAATTATCTGCACAAATTAAAAAATGATCATTCGCCCCCTATTATTAAGAGGGAAAATTTGACGCATTATTTTATTTTTGATTTGAGAAACTAATTTTTAATTTGACAACAAAGCGGCAAATAATCGCGTTCCCGCGCGTCTGCCGATGTTTCGCTCCGACGACAATAATCTTCTCGCGCTAAATAACTTTTCTGAGTCGTGAAATGGGAATGCCCATTTGTTCCCGGTATTTGGCGATTGTGCGACGAGCGATGTGAAATCCGTCATCTTTCAACATTTCAGCAATTTTTGAATCATTCAGCGGCGCTTGTTTGTTTTCTTTATCGATAATTGTCCGAATTCGCTCTTTTATTTCTTTATTGGAAACATCCTCGCCGTTTTCGCGCCTGATTTTCTCGCTGAAAAAATGCTTGAGTTCAAACACGCCAAGATCGGTCTGCACATATTTGCCGTTGGTGACGCGACTTACCGTAGAAATGTCCATCCCAATCTCGTCGGCAATATCTTTCAAAATCATTGGCTTCAAATGGGTAGAACCTTTTTCAAAAAAATCATGCTGCCGCTTTACAATCGCTTCGACGACTTTCAAAATAGTTACTCGCCGCTGATGAATCGAATTAATGAGCCACCGCGCCATTTCCAGCCGCGTTTTAATAAATTCTTTCGTTTGTTTGGAAGTATTTTTTTTGTCCAGAAGCAATGATTTGTAACGGTTATTAATTCTCAGATGAGGAATGTTCCAGTCATTGAGGGTAATTTTAAACTCATCGCCGTCCTTGGTAACAATCACATCAGGAGTGATGGAATCATCCGCCAGGGAAATATAGCCAGAGCCCGGTTTGGGATTAAGCTGGGTAATTTTTTCCAAAACGCGCTTAAATTCTTCAATAGAAATCGATAATTTTTTGGCAATTTTCTCAAACCGCTTATTTTTAAAATCGTCAAAATAATCGCGAATAACGACGATCGCCGTGACATTTTCTCCCGGATTTTCTTCCAACTGAATTAGTAAACATTCCCGCAAATCTCTGGCGCCAATTCCCGACGGGTCAAAAGTGTGAATCGCTTTCAGCACCTTTTCCACTTTTTCAATGCTGACATCCAGATTTTCCGCAATCGACTCCACAGTTACCGTGAGGTAACCGGCATTATTAATATTCCAAACGATGTATTCGCCGATAGCAATTTCCTCCGGCGACAAATCGGTCATGTTCAACTGCTCCAGCAAATACTCAGGCAGCGACATCTGATAGACATTGGGAGGGCTGTATTCATCGGGATTTTCTTCGCGCGGCGCTTTGATCTCATAATTATTTTCATCGTTCAAAATCAGATCCCAATCGATCTCTTCCTCTTCTTCTGCGTTTTCGGGTTCTTCTTCTGCGTCATCATCTTTTTTATCTTCTTCCTCTAATTGTTCCAATTTTGCTTCTTCATCCATCTCCTGTTCCATTTCTTCTTCCAATTCCATGTCAGCTTCCAGCAACGGATTTTGCTCCAATTCCAATTTGATCCGCTGCTCTAAGCTGGTAATTGGCAACTGTAACAACGTGGAAAGAAGAACTTGTTGGGGCGACTGCTTCATGTAAAGCCCCGGTTTCTGAAAAAAACCTACTCCCATCATGATGTTTTTTTCCTAGCTAATATCTGAATACCATCCTCTAATAATCTAATACAATATAACGATCTTTATCTTTAAAGTCAATTGATAAATCAAAATTGTAATTTTTGGTACAAATCTTGTTTCGCTCAATTTTACGCTAACGATGCAACTTGAATTTTTCGCCAAGATAGAGCCGCTTCGTCTCCGGATCGCTCGCTAAAAACTCCGAACTGCCCGATTTTAACACGACGCCATCGTAAAGCAAATAGGCGTGGTTGGTGATCGATAAAGTTTCGTGCACGTTGTGGTCAGTGATCAACACGCCGATTCCCTTCGTAACTAAATTTTTTACAATATATTGAATATCCTCAACCGCAATGGGATCGATGCCGGCAAACGGTTCGTCCAGTAAAATGAACTTGGGATTTGTCACCAGCGCGCGCGTAATTTCAACGCGACGGCGTTCGCCGCCGGAAAGATTGTAGCCTTTGCTTTTTGCCAGATGCGAAATATTCAACTCGGCCAGCAATTCTTCCAGTCGAACTTTTCTTTCCTGGCGCGACAGGGACATGCTCTCCAGAATAGCCATGATATTTTCTTCGACGGTCAACTTGCGAAAAATCGACGCCTCTTGTGGCAAATATCCGATTCCCAATCTGGCGCGTTTGTACATCGGCAAATTAGTAAGGTCTTCGTTATCCAGAAAAATTTTCCCCCGCGTGGGGCGAATCATGCCGGTAATCATGTAAAAAGTCGTAGTTTTTCCGGCGCCGTTGGGACCCAGCAAACCCACGATTTCTCCCTGCTTGACTTCCAGCGACACTTCATTGACCACGGTTCTTTTGCCGTAAACTTTGACTAATTTCTCGGCGCGTAAAACTTTTTCCATCGATTCACTTCTCCGTTAAATCCGGCTCCATTCTCACCGGATAAAATACTCCTTCCGACAACTGCGGGCTGCTGATTATCTTGATGCGGGAAACCTTTCGATTTTCCAATGACACAATAATTTTGTCACCGATGATCTTGTTCAGCCCTTTTTCCTCGCCGTCCTCAATCACGTAATAGTAGCTGGTAGCTTGGTTTTCCACGACAACTTTCGCTAATTCGCGCTGCTGAAAATACATGGTGATTGTCTCGCCCGACAGCCGATGCTCGCGCTTGTCCACCCCGGTCGTGTCAACTTTTGATGCGACCAAACCATGGCCGGAGATAACCGCTTTTTCCAATTCATTGTTCTTTCGCAAAAACAACTGAATCTCGCCGCCGCTGAGGCGGTCATTTTTCTGCCAGACAATCGGCGTTTTTTTTAGCAATACCCGGTTTTCTTTTCTGTAAAATTCGGCAATGCCACAAGTGGCAGTCGCTTCCTTGTGTGCAATTTTCACGCTGTCAGTGACAACCGCCTTATCGCCGCCGTTGAACAATTCCATTTTAACTCCCGTGATGCGAATTTCTTCATTGTCAAGACTGTCCTTTTTCACAAACACCGGGTCCTGAGTAATCAGCGCATAGTCGCGGTTATTGTCCAACTCCGCGTGTCGCGAACGAATTTCAATATTATTTTTCTCATCCAATAAAACCACATGGCCGTCGGCAATAATAATGTCTTTTTCACGGAAATACTGAATTTCATCGGCAAAAATCTGACGCGCCGTGTCTTTCAACACCACATGTCCGCGCGCTTTGTAAATTCTGGAATCCGTGTAATAAAAAACGTAATCCGCATACAGCTTTTTCAGTCTATCAAAAATGCGAACGTTTTTTTCAATAACAACTTCGTTACGATCTTTCCACCACATCACATGTTCACAAAACATTTCCACGTCGCCCTGGCGCAAATGGACGTTATTCACCAATTCGACCAGAACACCTTGCGCCGTTTTCGACTGCTTCATGTCCGTGCTGTCCGTCGCCACAATTTCCAGCCGTTCGGAATTTTGGGCAAATATCCCTGATTGAGAAATCGATAAAAAGAGCATCAGGAAAATAGTTTTTCTTAAGCTCAAAATCATAAATTAGTTTTTTTGTTAGTTTGAACGCTGATTTTTGCAGAATCAGCGCATGCAAAAATATTTTTCTATTAATCCGCGAAAATCAGTCAAATGCGTCGAAGGCGCATCTGCCTTTGGCATGATCCGTGCAAATCCGCGTGCTATTACGTCCCGCTTTTTCTCGGCGGCGGCAAAGAATCCGCAGCAGCATCGCCCTTCGCAGCCGTCGAATCAACCAGCGAAGAATCTTTCTCCGCCGCTTTCTCCTTTTTTTCCAACTGCAAATCCAATCCCCGGCTCGTCTTTCCGGAAATTCGCCGAATCACCCAATTATTCAAATACTGATCCGATTCAAAACCGATGCCGTAGAAAGTGTCCTGATCCGCCGAAGTGATCGTTACAAAAGTGTCGGATACCACTTTTTCGATGCTGTTGTCCCAGTACAAATGTTCAGTCCGTAAATTGATGCCGCTGTCCGACACAACGACCACATTGCCGAAAGCCTCGATGTCGCTGCTGGCTTCGTTCAATTTACCGCGTTCGGAAGTCAATTTGGAAGCGTGCTCTCCTTTTTCATTGTAAAAATCGATTTCGATTCCGTCGTCGAAATCCACGACTTTCCGCTGCTTGAATCGCTGCATGTGACCATAATGAATCACCGCATTCAATTTGCCGTCAACCGTCGAAGTAACCGTTGAATTCCACGCCTCCTGATCCGGCAGCGGCGCGCGCTCATCTTCAACAGCCTTATTCTTTTCATTTTTTTGGCAGGCGACAGCAAAGGAGAAAACGAAAATCAGAGTCAAAAACCATTTATTGTGAAAAAATTTCGCTGTCATCATTTTCGGCTTCGCTTTTTAACATCTTCTGGTTTGGTTTTCCAGCGTTCGTGCATCCAAACCCATTGTGTGGGATGGCGCAGAATAAAATCTGTCAGTGCGTCGTTGCACAGTTTGGTATTTTCAATGCGATCTGTTTCCAGATCGCCGGTAAATCTCAATTCTAACGCCGGGCGAATGTCGATGAAATGATTGCCATTTTTTTTCAAATGAACCGCCATCGGCACGATGGCGGCGCCGGTTTTCATGGCAAGTATGACCGGGCCAACCGGCGTGTAGGCTTCGTATCCCAAAAAATCGACAAAAACGCCATCGACTTTGCGCGTGTCCTGATCGGTCAAAATGCCGATAATTTCATTTTTGCGCAGCACGCGGATAATTTGCCGCGTTGCATCGCCGCGAGCGATATATTTCATTCCCGAACTCATCCGATTGCTTACCACCAGCGCATCCAGACGCAGATCGTAAATCGGAGCGCCAACGACATTCACAGGATAGCCCTTGATCACGAGAAACGCGCCCATCAGTTCCCAATTTCCGATATGGCCCGTGAGCGCAATGATTCCCTTACCCTTTTGAAGCGCTTTGTCTAAATTTTCCAGCCCCGAAGATTGAACGAACCGATCGACATTTTTGGCATTAAATCGAGACAGACAAAATGCGTCCGCCATATTTCTGCCGAGATTGACGAACACATCTTTGGCCATTTGCTTGATTTGTTCAGGAGAATGCGTTTCCCCGTAAACTTTCGTCAAATTTTTCAGCGTCTTCCGGCGTTCGCTTTTCACCAGATAATATCCCCACAACGCCAGCGTACCCAAAAATTTTTGCGCCGTCGCCCGCTGCACTTCGGACATCCACATCATTCCTGCGCGAATAGCCACGTAAATGAGCCAATTTTTTATTCGTTTCCGCGTCCGTTTCAGTTTTTTGCTCACAGAATCCCGGCCTCCAACAGATCGTGCAAATGAACAATGCCGCGCGGGATATTTTTCTCGTCCACAATAATGACCTGCATGATGCTGTACTCGGTCATCACTTTCAGCGCTTCCGCCGCCATAATGCCGATTTTCACGGTTTTGGGCTTGGTGTTCATCACGTCGCTGGCTTGCAAATTCCAGACTTCTTTCGTCGTTTCCAGCAATCTGCGCAAATCACCGTCCGTAATGATCCCGACCAATTTGCCCCGTTTTCCGACGACGCAAGCCGCGCCAAAGCGTTTGGCAGTCATTTTGAACAACACCGTATCCAGCAAATCCTCCTCAGTCACTACTGGAATGCGGTCCCCGGTGAACATCACTTCGTCTATTTTCATGGATAATTTTTTGCCCAGACTTCCTCCCGGATGCAGCAAAGCAAAATCTTCCGCCTTGAAACCGCGCCGTTCCAACAGCGCCACTGCCAGCGCATCGCCCATGACTAACGCGGCCGTGGAACTGGAAGTGGGCGCCAAATTATTGGAACAGGCTTCCTCGCTCACACTGGCGTCCAGAATTACATCGCTGCGTTCCGCCAGACGGGAGCGCCGGTTCCCGGTAATGGAAATTATTTTCACGCCCATCCTTTTCAAAATGGGCACAATCTGAAATAGCTCGTGCGTGTTGCCGCTTTTGGAAATGCAAATCACCACATCGTCCTTGTGCACAATTCCGATGTCGCCGTGCATACCTTCGGCAGGGTGCAAAAAAAACGCCGATGTGCCCGTGCTCGTGAGCGTCGCGGCAATTTTCCGGCCCACAATGCCCGACTTGCCCATGCCGGTAATAATCACTCTCCCATGGCATTTGACGATCAAATCCACTGCCCGGGCAAATTCTTCGTCGATTCTGTCCTGCAGCGCCAAAACGGCGTCCGCTTCTTTGCGAATGACTTCTTTTGCTTTTTCAATAGAAAATTTTATCTCTTTTTCACTCAAACTTCCGTTTTCTTTCATAAATTATTTCTCATTTGTTGGATATTCTTAGTTGCTTGCTTTTTCTGCCACAAAGGCTCAAAGGTACAAAGCCCCTTACCAATAGCCATCAGTTTAAGTAACTATTCAGCATCAGAGAAAGTAAGATCGCTATAACCATTTTCATCAGCAAATCACTGTACGGTTCAACAGTCATTGAAAAAATAGCCAAAATTAGCGCGAATTCGTCAGCTAGCGGATAAGATATCTTATCCATTTTCTCCCAAGCTTTCCCTTGAAAGAATTCAATATTAAACCCCGTTTGGGGGTTTTGATTTTCGGAAATATTTTAAGCTACCAATATTCAACGCCTTCGGCGTTACTAATTCTAAAAAAAATCATACTTGTCGAA
>JAADFU010000200.1 GCA_013152715.1 Calditrichota bacterium | reverse complement strand
CACAGACTTCTGAAATTGAATTTATTACTGAAATAGCGGAAATAGATAATCTTTTTCCGAAAGAGTTGGAAATTCATATTTTCAGGATAATCCAGGAGAGCATAAATAATATTGTCAAACACTCTCAAGCCACTAACGCTTTGATTCAAGTCAAAAAGTTGTCCAATCAACTAATCATCATAATTTATGATAATGGAAAAGGGTTTGAATTCAGTCATTCTAATCTCGAAAATCTACCTACTGAAGGACTGGGACTCAGGGGTATTTTCGAACGAGTGAAAATATTACAGGGAAAACTGACCATAAACACCGGTCGTAAAAGTGGCGTTGAGATCAAAATTGAATTACCAATACAGGAAAAATACCATGGAAAAGATCACTAAAATTCTCATTGCAGATGATCATACTATTTTCCGACAGGGGCTGGTCAAAATTCTGGAAGCGGAGAAATTTATCAAAATAGTCGGCGAGTGCGGCGATGGATTGGAAGCATTTCAAAAGATTAAAGAGTTGTTGCCTGATATTGCTATTCTCGATATTTCCATGCCCCAATTAAGCGGATTGGAAATTGTGCAAAAAATACGTAGTGAAAATCTGTGGATTGAATTTATCATTTTAACAATGTACGATGATGAGGAATATTTTAACGAGGCAATGGATTACGGGGTAAAAGGGTATCTTTTAAAAGATAATGCGGCATCGGACTTGATCGGTTGCATTAAGTCAGTAGCCTCTGATAAATATTATGTCAGTCCGCTCATTTCTGAATATTTGATTAATCGGAACTCCAAAATACAGGAAATGAAAAAGAAAAATCCAGGTTTGATTAATTTAACTGTAACGGAAAAACGAATTCTCAAACTGATTGCCGAAAATAAGACCAGCCGGGAAATAGCCGAATTAATGTTCATTAGTGTTCGTACCGTACAAAATCATCGCACGAATATTTGTAACAAACTTGGGTTTAAAGGATATAACAAATTGCTTCAGTTTTCGCTGGAGAATAAATCTTATTTGTAGAATTCGTAATTCAATTTTTTTATCATCTAATTTTTTGCCATAAACCGGTGATGTAATATTCCAGCACAGCAGGCCACAAATCTTAACGCCGAGAATCCCTGAATATCTGAATATCTCCGAAAAAATCATTAAGAAAACTGAAAATCAATTCAATGGATTTCTATATCTTCGGTATTCAAATAATTTTTTGCATAAAAAAAGGCAATCCCCCGGTTAGCCGAGGTGCTTAGCCGAGGTGCATCTTCAAAGCATTAACTTCTCAACAAAATAGCCCATTTCGTCCCAACCTTTCCCTCTTTTTAAAATACCTGTCATAATAAGCACAACTACTCATATTAAAATGAGTACCTCTCTCTATTGCTCTTTTCTTTAATTGTGTTATTTTAAAAAAAGAACAATAAAGCAGTACAATGAAAATTCTGATCGTTGAAGATAATGCTAACATGCGTTCGTTCATTAAAAAAATACTTGAACGCCATCTGAAAAATATTGACAAAATATTTGAATGTCCTGATGGAAATATGTCCGTTGAAATTTATAAAAGGCATAATCCCGACTGGGTACTAATGGATATTAATTTGGGCAAAATAAATGGATTAGACCTCACGAAAACCATCATTGAATTCGATCCCACTGCAAAGATAGTCATCCTTACACAATATGATGAGCCTGATTATAGAAAAATCGCTTCTTGCGCCGGCGCCTGCGGATATGTTTTAAAAGACAATATGAGGGAGATCATTGAAATTATAAAATCATCGACCAGCATAAATTAGGGAGATAACAGTTGAAAGGAGTTGAAAGTTTAGGATTTCAACAATGCTATTCTGTTCTGTCGATTAAAACAAAAAAATTAAGGAGAAAATCATGAAAAAATTATCTTATTCCCTGGCTACATTTATTGTCATACTCATTTTGGCAACTTATTTCAATATCCCAGATTTAGCAGCTCAAACGAAAATTGATTTGTCAGGTGCAAATATACGAGCTGTTGAAGGTGATACGGTCTGGGTATTGCTGAATCACATCAAACACGACAAACGTCAACAATTCGAAAAATTCATCCAGGAAATTTTTTGGCCCAAAGCCGATGAATTAGCACCTGCTGTTCGACAAGTTTTTCTTAATACGCGAGTTTTACATCCCGTTAACATGAATAAAGACAGTACTTACACTTACGTATTCTTGATGGATCCGGTAATCACAAAAGGTAACTATAATATTTCCTATCTACTCAAGAAGATGTACAGTGAAGACAAAGCAAAAGAGTACTATGCTATGTGGAAGGATTGCTACAGCAGTCCTCAAGTGGGTTATGTGCTTATCCAGTCGCAGTATTAGGTATTTGTTGAGTTGACTTTTTTTATTTTTTCATAAGAATGATTACAATAACAAATTAATTTAAGGGAGGCAATCATGGAAAAGATTAAAGCAACTACGCTTTTTATGCTATTTTTTTTATGTTTGTTTGTAGTAACTGTCTTTGGACAGCCAGAACCTGAAATAAGCCCTGTTTTATATGATTTTGGCGATGTAGAAGTGGGAACTAGCGAAACCATAATTATAAGCGTTACGAACATCGGGTTTAGTGATTTGATTATATCAGATTATTTCTTACAAGCGGTTAGTAGTAACGACTTTTCAGTGATACATTCTCCACGTTTTCCTGATGTACCTGTAGCCATTGCAGAATCAGATAACTATGATTTGGAAGTAACATATTCGCCATCATCAACAGGACCTGCTTCAGCAGTTTTAGAAGTAATTAGTAATGGTGGAACTGTAACGTGTGCATTAAGCGGAACAGGCGTAAACACCGAATTGACTCCCGAGGAACAGATAGAAAATATCTTACAATTTATCGACGATTCCGTTGCCAACGGCACATTAGAAGGCAGCGGCAATCGACCATGGTTGGCAAAGCGAAGACTAAGAGCATTTAAAAAAATTATTAAACGGGCACAAAGACAGATTTTAAGAGACCATGTGAGAGCCGCTTGCGTTCAATTGCAGCTTGCTTACAAACGCTGCGACGGAAATCCCAGACCGGTCGATTTTGTGATAGGAGAATCTGTACCTGAATTGGCTGCAATGATTCAAAATTTAAAGGCAAGTCTGGAATGTGGAACATGTCATGGCTCGTTGGGGAAACAACTTGCAGATGATCAAATTGAAACGGAAACTTCTGCTCCCGCAGAATTTGACCTTGAACAAAACTATCCCAATCCCTTTAATCCCAAGACAAATATTTCTTATTCATTAGCAGATGACTCTCATGTGAAAATAACAATTTTTAACACACTCGGTCAACAAATAGAGGTTCTTGTCAATGAATTTCAATCTCAAGGTCATTACAGCGTAACCTGGGAGGCGAAAGATTTACCTGCCGGACTTTACTTATACCGATTGGAATCCGATGGTTTTAATTCTAACAAGAAGATGTTTTTGCTTAAATAATGCCCTATAACTAACGGTTATTTCCTAATTAACTCAATAGATTTAATTATCAAAAGGAGAAAAGTCATGTTAAAAAAATCATTTTTGTCCGTGCTGCTTTTTCTATTTTTAGCTTTTGTGGCGTATGCTACCATTCCCCAAAAGATTAATTATCAAGGCTATCTAACAGATAACACAGGAGCTCCGATTACCACGAGTACCCCTCTTGAGATAACTTTTTCAATTTACAGTTCAGAAACAACAACTTCTTTTTTATGGCAAGCAACTTATAAAGTGGATGTCACGGCAGGCAGATTTAACATTTTGCTTGGTGATCCTGACTACCTGGGTGCCAATAAAGAAATTCCCAATACGGTCTTCAATGGCAGTATCAGATATCTTGGTATCAAAGTCGGAACTGATGCGGAAATGACACCGCGCAAAAAATTAGTCAGCGTGGGCAACAGTTTCCGTGCTTACGAAGCTGATAAATTGGGCGGCAAAGATGCCTCGGCTTTCTTACAAAAATTGAATAATGTTGTTCCCAATAGCAGCGGTAATATTGACCTTGTCGCCGGAAGTAACGTTAACATTACACCAAACGCTGCAGGGAATAAAATTACTATATCATCATCCGGAGGTGCCGGCGGTGGTGACATCACAAAAGTTGAAGCAGGAAATGGCTTGACCGGTGGAGCTGAATCCGGTGATGCAAAATTGGATGTCGGCGCTGGGACCGGTATTACAGTCAATTCCAATGATGTGGCATTAAAGACTTCTTACACCGACGGACGTTACGTGAACGAAGGACAAAGCAACAGTGTTAGCAGCTCTATGATTCAGAGTAATGCTGTTACCGCCGCTAAAATCACTCCAGATTTTGTGAGCAGTATTGATGGCGTTAAAAACGATGGCGGGAATATTGATCTTGTCGCTGGCTCAGGAATCTCAATTAATCCTAACGATTCACAAAACAAAATTACCATTTCTGCCTCTGGCGGTGGAGGAGACATTACCGCTGTTAATGCCGGCAGCGGTTTAACGGGCGGAGGAACATCAGGTGATGTGACTGTGAATGTGGGAGCTGGAACAGGAATTACTGTCAATTCCAATAATGTCGCCTTAAAAACATCCTACACCGACGGCCGCTATGTTAACGAAGGACAAAACAATAGCATCACCACCAGTATGATAACCAATGGCACCATAACCGGTAGTGATATATCTTCATCCGCCAACATACAAATGAATTCACTTAAGGTGGGTAGCGGTATTTGGTCGCCAGTATCCGGGTCGATTTTTGCGAATAACGATGTGAAAGCAGCCGATTGCGTCATTGCTGGTTCGCCGTCATCATCTTATGGAAGCGATTGCGTCGTTGCATCAAATGATGTGATTGCTGATGACTTTGTACAAGGACGGATGGTTCATGGACTTGTTGATGTCTATGCTGATGCTGATGTCGTTGCTGGTGACGATCTCAGTTGTGATGATGATCTCATAGTCAAAGATCATGCTGTAATCAATGGTACTGGCACAAGCGCAACGTATGCACTTTATGTGCATGGATCGGTGTACGCAACAGGTGGTTATTACTCATCAGACATCAAACTTAAAAAAAATATCGCTGATATTAAAAATCCTTTGAAAAAATTATTAAATATAAAAGGAGTAAGTTATAACTGGAAAACTTTGGAGTATAAAGATAGAGAGCTTCCCGAAGGAAAACATTTTGGCGTCATCTCCCAGGAACTTGAAAAGGTCTTTCCAGAAATGGTTAAAACAGACGAGAATGGCGAAAAGGGAGTGGCTTACAATGAAATTATTCCTGTGTTAATTGAAGCCATCAAACAGCAGCAGAAAATGATTGAAGCTTTACAAAATCAAATAAACAAAAATGATTAAAAGGGAGGTTCACAATGCTGAAACATAAAAAATGGCTGGCGTTTATTGTGCTCCTTCCGTTTATATTTCTGTTTTTAAAAGCGGGAACTGCACAAAGCCAATCCAGCGCCAACTACACACTAAAGAAGGATGTTGTTGATATGGGCGGCGCTCCTGCCCAATCAGCTAATTATCAATTGGTCGATGCTGTAGCTCAGTCAGGTGGAATAGGCGCAGCACTTAGCAGTAGCTATCGCGAATCATCAGGATTTTTTTCTGAGGGGGAAGTATCTGTTAATCCAACACTTTCCGTTTCTCCGACAACGCTTGATTTTGGGACAACCGATGACAGCAAAACCTTTCAGATAAGTAATACCGGTACAGGTACACTCACCTGGACGGTAACCCAAAGCCAAAATAAACCGTGGATTACCTCCATCTCTCCCATTAGTGGCAGCGATGATGCTACTGTGACCGTAACAGTGGATCGTAGCCAAATGAGCGGAAACGATGACACAGGGACACTAATAGTTGCCTCTAATGGCGGCAGCCAAAATGTAACCGTGAACATAAGTAAAGCTTCATCTGGAAATTTATTAGTTAATGGAGATTTCTCAGACGGCAATAATGGCTGGTGGTTATATGTCCATGAGTCAGCTTCTGCCACTGGTTCAGTTGAAAATGGTGAATATCATGTTTCCATTAGTAACGGTGGTTCTGAAGACTGGCATATTCAACTGGGACAATCAGATTTGTTGATCGAAAACGGTAAACAATATGATGTATCGTTTGAGGCTTACGCTGCAAGTCCCCGCCAGATCAGTCCTTCTATTAAACGAGGTGGTAACGGACCCTGGCTGGGTTATCACGATTATCAATCATTCTCTTTGAGCACAACAAAGCAGACTTATTCGTATTCCTTTGTAATGAACGAAGCGACCGACAATGAAGCGATTTTCTATATTGATGTTGGCAATTCAACAGCCGATGTTTATTTCGACAATATGACTATTTTAGTTGGCGATGGAAGTGTTGGTATACCCATCTATCCCAACACTTCAAATACTCAAACCATCGGAAGTGAATTCTGGGTGGATATAATTGTCGGGGATAACGCAAATCCCGTAACAGACTTAAAGATAATTTCATTGGAATTAGATTTCACCAATACTTCAATAGTCGATTACCTGACTTATGAAATCGGTTCTTTTCTCACCGGCGCACAAGCCAGCGTGATTCCTGACGATCCCAATGGAAAGATAAGCGCATCGGTGTACAAAACATCGGGGGGAAATTCGGGTGTCGGTACTGTGCTTCGTTTGAAATTCCAGGTATTAGACTCGGCAACGCCAGGTCAAACAATCTGTTTTAGTATTGGTGCGGTTCAAGCAAACAGCTCAACCGGAGAAACAATTGTTCTGTCTCCTTCCGCACCTGTCTGCACCGAAATTAGCGCAGGTCTGTCAGTCTGGCCCGGTGATGCCAATAACGATGGTGTTGTTTCGATTTTTGATATCAATTCAATCGTTGCTATTTATTGGGAAAAAACAGGCCCAACAAGACCCAACGCATCCATGCAATGGGTTGATCAACCGTGTCCGTCATGGAATCCGCAGGCAGCTACCTATGCCGATTGTAACGGTGACGGAATCGTCAACATATTTGATATTAACGCCGTCATTATAAATTTTGGTAAAACGCACAGTAGGATGACAGGGTTGAATCTTTCCGATGCAGAAAACACATTAGCCGATCCACCGATTTATCTTGAAGAAAGGGATTATGATCCTACCAGTCAAGAATTCTGGATTGATGTCATCATAGGTTCAGCCAGCGACCAAGTATCCGACCTCAGAGTCGTGTCTTTCGAATTGACTTACACGAACACCGCTAATATTGACTATTTAAGTTATGAACAAGGCAGTTTTATGCCAGAAGGTCAGGCAACTGTTTTGGCTGATGATGCTAATGGTAAGATTAGTGCCTCAATGTATCAGACATCCGGCAGTAGTTCCGGACACGGGATTTTGTTATCTTTGAAATTTAAGGCAGCAACCGGTGTCCAGGTAGAATTTGATTTTGCCGGAGTTCTGGCAAATAGTTCGGATGGCAGCATTATACCAATAACCCCAATTGGAAAAACACTGGTAACCAAAGTAGCCATTTCTAATGAAAAGGTTATAACCGATTATTCTTTGCAACAAAACTATCCCAATCCGTTCAATCCGGAGACAACAATCGAATATCATCTTCCGCGAGCTTCCCATGTTGAAATTGCTATTTTTAATTTGCAGGGGCAGCGGATTGTCACACTGGTGGATAAGCATCAATCGGCAGGTTCGTTTCAAATTAACTGGAATGGAAAAAACCAAGAAAGTGAAAATGTTGCGAGCGGGATTTATGTTTATCAATTAAAAGCAGGCGATTTTATTCTTTCAAAAAAAATGATGTTTCTGCGTTGAAGATGGAATTAGTCAGTGGAGCCGACGAAGTCCAGCGAAAAATTTACCACCGCCAAAATCGCGAATATTTTTATCAAAGTGATCAACTGGGCGAAAAAATATGATTTGAAAATTGTAGCTTATCTAATTCTGATATTGTTGGAAGACACGCTTGAGGAAATCACAGCATAGGTGTACCCCACCTTTGAGGTTGAAGTACACCTATATGCTTCATGAAGGTCTTTTTACAATACCCAGTGATTTTGCCAGCAGCGCTAATAGCAAAAATACGCCCAAAAACAAAATTACTGTCGGCGAGCTTGGGACGTCCAATACCCATGACAAATAAAGGCCTAAAACGCTCACAACAGTTCCCAGGCCCCAGCCAATGAGAATTCTGGCCAGCCATTTTTGTGAAAACAGCGCCGAAATGCTGGCAGGGATGATGAGGAAAGCGAACACCGTCAAAATTCCGCCCACGCGCACGGAATGCACCACGGCAATGCCGAATGTCGCATAAAACAGAAAATCCCACCAGAAAGAATAACTTCCGCTTTTCCCGTTGTGATAGGAATCGGTCAATGAGAGAAATTTTTCTCGGAACAAGAGATGAAACAGACCAATGACGCCGAACACAAGAAATAACTCTAAAATCTGTGACCATTTCACCCACAAAATTGATCCCGCAACCATTTCGTGAACGTGCACATCACCGCCGGCAGCTTTGTCCAGCAAAATCACAGCGCCGGTCGCCGCGACCGCGTAGGCAATTCCGATGAGAGATTCCAGCGGAATGGGCAACTTCTTGCTTTTCAGCGTCGCAAACACAAACGCCGCCATCGTCGTAAAAGCGATACTCAGTAAATATCCCGCAAAAGAAACCTGATCGTGCGCGTGCGGCGCCCACCCGGTGATTGTCGCCACCGTTGCTCCCAACGCAGCAATTTGCGCAAGAGCGATATCAATAAAAATAATTTCTCTCTTGATAACATGAATGCCAAAATAGATGTTGATGCCAATTAGAAGCAGGCAAACCACAAACGGGGCAAACATGAACTCAATTGCTGTTAACATAAATGCTCCTATTTTTTCAGTTGTGAATTTGGTTTAGATTTTCATTAAGCCTCTTTCACTTTCCCCATGGCAATTTTCACAAATGCCAGAACAAACACAGTAACGCCCAGCAGAGTCACAATTGCAGGCCCATTGGAAATATTTAAATCATAAGAAAAATAAATGCCGATGATTGAGCCCAAAATCCCAATGACCCAGCTCCAGGCGAATCGATTGACCCACTTTTGAGTGAACAGCGTGGCAATGGCAGTCGGCGCAATCAGAAGTACAAAAATCAAGAAAATTCCTGCGATGGGAACTGCCTTTACCACCACAAAGCCAAAAGTGATGTAAAAAATCAATTCGTAAATGCGCACTCTGCCGATGGAAAAGGGCAGATTTTCTTTTGATTCGGAAATGGCAATGAACTGTTTGCGAAAAATAAAATGAATGACAGCGACGATGGCAATTAAAATCGCCGAGGAAATCACATCGCTCCAAGTCACCCAGAGAATATTTCCGGTAATGGTTTTCGTGATATAATTTGAGCCGCCGGGAATTTTATCCGCCAATAACATGGCAAGTCCCAACCCCAAGCCGTAAATAATTCCAATAATCGCCTCCTGCGGAATCGCCTGTTTTTCAAATTTTGTCAAAGCAAAAATGGAGATCACTATCAACGTAAAAATAAGAGAAACAAGTTCCACCCCGGTCGAACCTTCCGCAAGTCCGGCGAGCAAACCGATCATCGTTCCCAAGGCAGCAATTTGCGCCAAAGCAATGTCGATGAAAATAATTCCCCGCGTCAAAATATGATTGCCAAAATAGCTCAAAATTCCAGCCAGCAGCACGCTGATGGTAATCGGTGCAGCGAGAAAAATAATATTTTCAATCATTTCAGCTCCCCGTTATTTGATATTTGCGTTGATTTGATCAATCCAGTAATCCACTAATTTGAAATTATCGGACACTGCAGGAATACAATTAACAAACATGGGAATGAAAAGCGCCCTGATTCCGGTTTTGCTTTCGATCATGCGCGGAGTTTTCTTCTCGAAATAACTTGCCACCAGCATTAAACTGATATTCTGGTCTTTGATCATCTTAATCATTTTCTGCACATGTTTTGCCGACGGCGGTATTCCCGGTTTGGGTTCAATGTAACCGGCAATTTCCAGCCCGAATGTTTTGGCAAAATATCCCCAATTTTTGTGGTAGGCAATGATTTTTTTCCCACGAAAAGGCAGCGCTTTTTTCAGCCAGCCGCCCAAATGGTCGATCAATTTTTCGCCTTTGTAATTTTTCTGCAGAAAGGTGAACAGCGTGCCGTTATCCAGCAATTTCGCCAGTGTTTCGCCGCCGAACATGTCCACTAATTCATCGCCAAACAAAGTGCGATCCACCTTGTCAATGAATTTATCCCGATTTGCAATGTAGTAATCCGCATTAGCAGGATCCACTTTTTGCAAGCCGATGGTGATATTTCTCGCAATGACGCGCCAATTCAGCGGGCCGGTATTGATGTGAGGATTGCCCAACGCATGAATGTCTCCTTCGGTACGATCCGCGTGAGCAGGGATATCAATGATATGGCAACCCTCAGACACCGCGACAAAGCCAATCTCACCGTCCATGATTTTTTTATTCCGCGCTTTATCCAGTAGCGTCGTTGACCAAATTTCTAAATCCATTCCTGTCGTGATCCACATATCTGCATCGCGCAGTTTCATGGCATAGCTTGGTTTCGGCGGCACAAAATGGGGGTCATCCTCTCCGGAAGCGATGTAATCGACGACCGCTTTGTCACCGGCGATTTCTTTAGCAATGGAAGCATAATCCGAAAATGAAGCGACGATTTTCAATTTCTTTTCGCGTTTTACTTTTTGACCCTGTCTGCGCTGATGTCTCTTTTGCGCAAAAGTAGCCGAAGACAATAAAAATACAGATAATAAAATCACAAAAAGAGCTCTTATTTTAACTTTCATTTTATTTCTCCTATTTTATTTGAACTCATCCAACCGTTCTGATTTTAGCATATTTTTCCTAATCACGAAAACTCTGAACTAAAACTACGAACGCCAAACTAATATTTCTCATGCTTATGCGGTCCCATCGCCCAATTTACGTGAAAAGTAAGCGTACTTTCGTCGGGATATGGGCCGGCAAGGCCAAACACATTAGTGAAATCGCGATTGGAATACTGGTATTGAATTCGGTAATAAACGAATTCGCTCTGCCAATAATCGAGGCACGCCGTAGCCGTCCACTCTTTTTGGCTGGGATCGTAAGGCAGTTCCGAATAATCAAAACGCCCGGAAATCCACCAACTGGCATTCAATTTATTCTGCAGGGAAGTAAAAAACCCCTTACTGGTGACATCGCCTCCAACAGTTTCTTTTTTACTGTAAAGCAATTCAGTGCGCCATTCAAAAGTGCGGTATTTTGACCTACCAACAGGAATCCACTTCAATGTCAGTCCAAGATCACCAACGTAGCTGCTGTATTTTTCAGCGGGATCGTTTTTTCCGGTGACACCGCTCAAAGTGAACTCAAAATATGTGGATCGGCTGAGGTCGTAATAGTTTTTGAAATGACCCGAGAAAAGCAAATTGTATTTCCCATTATCAGTAAAGCTGAAACCATTGCCGCCTCTGATAAGTGCGGCATCAAAACTTGTGGCATCGGCGCCTAACAATCTGGGTAACAAGAAATTTCCTGCCAAACCAAAGCCGGAGACGCCTTCTCTCCCGAACAAATCGATCAGAGGTTTTGGCCTGTCGAATTGCGGCAAAGCATGATCGTGCCAACGGTTGAGACCGCCGAATTCGGTTTTGAATTTTCCTATTTTCAAATTCATATTGAGCGGCAAGTTGAGCCACTCCATGTAGGCTTCCTCTACTTCAATTCCCTCACTATTTATTGAAAGAAACGTTTTCCCGCGAGTGAACGGATCAAGCGGGGAAATCAGACTCAAATGCAACTCGCGCAGATAAAATCCATTATTGCCGTAAGCAATTTCACTCGGTTTATTTATAAAATCAGACTTTGAAGTGCTGATGCTGCCGAAAAAATCACCACCGACGCTGATGTTGGGATTCAGGACAGATTGCTGCCGCACACCAGTGTGGAATCTTTTACCAATGCCGATAGTTTCTTTATTTTTCACGGTCGTGAGCTGCGAAGCTTCTTCCATGAGTTTTTTCAGTTCATTTTCCTGCTCTTTTTTTTCAATTCTGGCTTTCAATTGCTGTACGATTTTTTCTAACTCCAGAATTTTTTGTTGGGTCGAATCTTGAGCAGTTGTTTTTTTCTGAGAAAAAGCCTCTTTTGCCAAAAATCCCGGCAATAAAAACAAAAATAGCACAAAGATCAATATTTTTCTGGACATACGAGCTCCTCCTTCAAATAAGCAATTACAAATTTAAATTATCAGATTTAATTTGTCTCAAACTTTTTTCCGGTCAAAGTCAGGATACACCATAGCGCTACATTGAACATAACATTCCTGCCTCGACTTGTGATTCAATGCCGGGCTGAAATAATCCGCGATTGCCATGTCATACCAATAAGTGTATTCCTGTCCCTTCGACAAAAAAAGATGGAATTAAAAATTGCTGATAAAAATGAAGATTTTAAGCCGCATGTGGCGGAGCACGCAATGAGGGAGATGAGTAGGTTGGTGTTCTGTAATAGAAACTCTGTTTTCTGAAAGCTAATTCATGGGCAAATAGCAAGACAAAAATAATTAACAAAAGGATAAAAAATGAAGCGAGGTTGAAAATTGAGGAATAAAATAAAAATCCCGCAGCAGAATGTTGGTGACAAGGTACAGTTGCTGCATTATGCGATTTTTTCTGGTATGGGTGTCCATGAATCACATAATGCGAATCAACGATGTGAAAATGTAAATTCGAATAAACCAAAAAAGTGGTGACGATGAAAGTCAGCAAAGTGATGATTGCAAGAACTTTTTTGGCTCTGTTTCCCATTAGTTTGCCACTTTTGTGATTTGAACCAAAACATCATTGAAATTGTTTAAGAAAATATTACTAATCAGCAACAAAATTGTTCCCCTTCTTTCCCGATCATTTTTTCAAAATAGTTCTCTCGGGAATTTTCTTTCCGGAAAAATGCTTTTCAATCCAGCCATACTTCACATTTTCCCTCTGATCGAACTCCGGACAATAAGGTTTAATATCCAGCAACGGAGTGCCGTCGATCATGTCTACGTCGCTGAAATAGAGTCTGTTTCCTTCGATCTTTTGGATCTTTACAACGGTGAAACCGAGATGGTTAGGCCTGTGTGGACTGCGAATGGCAAAAACGCCGTGCTTTTCATCTTCCAGATAGGGTCTCCCCCGCAAACGCTCTTCTTCTGTCAGATGGAAATAATAAATGAGAATCGCATGGCTAAATTCGTCCAGGTCTTTCAAACCGGGGACATATTTTTCAGCCAACTCAACCCACGCCACCACTTCAGGTTTAAATATACCCTGAATAGGCATGTCCTTAGAATTTTTGTACGGCGAATGAATCACGCCGATGGGTTTTAATGTTATCGGCTTCATTTGTTTTGCTCCAGCGCTATTTTCACCTGTTCAGCATAGACGAAGTTTTTCACTTCAATTTTAATGTCTTTTACACCCTCTACTTTTTTCAATGCTTCCTGGATGCTAATCGCCAGTTGAAATCCCAGCGGACAAACCGGCGACGACGGAATAAAAGTCAAAGAAACCACACCGTCGTCTGTCACCTTGAGGTCTATCACTAATCTCATGCGTACCACGTCCAGGCTGGTCTCAGGGTCGATCACCTGGCTCAACGCTTGAATGACTTTTTCTCGTAATTCCATTTTTTCACACCGGTATTTTTAGTTATAAGTCAATCTCGTCTCTTGGTCCGCCATTGTGGGCGCTAAAATTTCCTCCCACTCCGGCGATGCCCACGTTTTCAATTCCTGATGCGTTTTCAAATATTTTTCAGGAATCGGATGTGTGCCATAAACGACTTTCAAGCCATATTTGTTTTCAATAAAATCCCGAAAATGAGTCAGATACGGACACGGCGGATAGCCGACCAAAAGCCCAGTCGCTAAATGGATGACTTCAGCGCCATTACTTTTCATTTCCTCCGGTGCATATTCGATATTTCCGCCCGGACAGCCGTCGCAAGTCGTGTAACCGACCAATTCGACGTCTTTTCCTTGATAAATAGCAAAAGCCCCTTCCCGATTACGCAGTGCCCGCAGACATTTGCCGCCAGCGCACGTTCGGTAGCGGTCGCAGATAATGATCCCGATTTTCACAGATTTGCTCACGATTACACCTCCGATTTCTTGTAAATTTAAAAAAAGCCGCAGAGGTCACAGAAATTTTCTTTTGTTTGCAAAGAAAGCGGCATTATCAAACTGAAACGCGCTAACTCGAAACCCGAAACGACAAACCAGAAACTCATTTAACTTTTTCCCAAATCGATCGCACCGCTTGCGCGATTCTGCCATCGGAATACTCGATGACGTTCTTTCCCGCAACCATCGCCGCCGTAACCTCGGTATCGTAAGGGATTTTTCCGGCGAAAATTACCTCATTCTCCTGGCAAAATTTTTCGACTTCTTCAGTAATTTCTTCGTTCAAGTCATATTTGTTCACGCAAACGTAGGTGTTGATGCCAAAATGCCCCTTGGATAAATTTACGACTCGCTCCAGATCGTGAACTCCGGAAAGCGTCGGTTCCGTGACAATGAGTACGGCATCTGCACCGGTAATCGAAGAAATAACCGGACAGCCCACACCAGGCGAACCGTCAACAATGACATAGTCCAGATTCTTCTCTTCCGCGATCAATTTCGCCTGCCGGCGTACCAGAGAAACTAATTTGCCGGAGTTTTCTTCGGCGATGCCAAGTTTTGCGTGCACGAGAGGCCCGAAACGGGTTTCCGAAATGAACCATTCTCCGCTCACAACCTCATTAAAATCAATGGCGTCCACCGGGCAGAAATAGACACAAACGCCGCAACCCTCACATGAAATCTGATCGACAACGTAGTCGTCGCTAATGGCATCAAACTGACACACTTCAATGCATTTCCCGCAATCAATACAATCCTGCTGGCGAATGTAGGCCTTCCTTCCGCTGCGGAAATCTTCACGATGCTTAATATCCGGTTTTAGAATCAAATGAAGATCGGCAGCGTCCACATCGCAATCGGCCATCACCTTTTTTCCTGCCAACGAAGCAAACGCAGACGTGACAGTTGTTTTACCGGTACCGCCTTTTCCGCTAATAATCACTATCTCTCTCATGCGGCAACCCTCCCTTCGATTTCCCGATACAACGCCAAAAACTTGTCTTTAAATTCGGGATACAAATCGACAATGGGCATTCCGCGCGAATAAGCCTCTGCAATTTTTCTGTCGTTATTAATTTCCATCAAAATGGGGATATTTTCACGGGTGCAATAGTCATGTACTTCTCTGTTGCCCACATCGGCGCGATTGATAACCACACCGAAATTCAAGCCGATTTTTCGCACCATTTCCACGGCCAATCTCAGATCATTTAGCCCGAAAGGCGTCGGTTCTGTGACCAAAAGGACAAAATCGCTATCTTTGATCGCTTCGATGACCGGACAGGATGTCCCAGGAGGCGAATCGATGATCACTGTTTTCTTTTTGTCCATTTTTTTCTTCACTTCGCGAATCAAAGGCGGCGACAAAGCCTCGCCAACGTTGAGTTTTCCGTGGATAAATTCTATTCCGTTCCGGTCTCCGCGTTCTAATTTGCCGATCTCTCTGTCTTCCGTTGAAATTGCTTTCTGTGGACAAACGAGCCAGCACCCGGCGCAAGAATGACAGAGGTCAGGAAAAACGAGCACGTTCTGCTTAATGACGACAATGGCGTTGTATTCACAAATTTCGCCGCACTTTCCGCAATAATCGCATTTGTCAAAATCGACAACCGGTATTGGCATCCCGAAACTCAGTTCATCATCAAATTTCGGCTTCACAAAAATATGGCCGTTTGGTTCTTCCACATCACAATCGAGATACTGGACATTTTTTTCCAATGAAAGCGCCAAATTGATGGCAAGAGTAGTTTTACCGGTTCCGCCTTTTCCGCTGGCGACGCTGATAATCATGGCAATTCTGCCTTTCTATTTTCAAATTACACAGCCGGCAATTTGTTCATTTTTTCACAACTCAAAATTAGCACGAAAATAGGCTACCGCTTGCCATGTAAACGTCTGTGAAAACGGCAGCCTGCTTTTCAATTAATTGAGATTACTTCTGATTGGTTCTCTCGATGATATTATTCACAATTTCCTGCATCGCTTTTCCGGCTTCGGACTTGGCATAGTCGGTGATGTAAGGCGTGCCGTCATCGCCGGTTTCCACAATTTTCGGATCAATGGGAATCCTTCCTAAAAACGGCACATTCATTGAATGCGCAGCCCGTTCGCCGCCGCCGATTTTGAACAAATCAATGGGTTCCCCGCAATGCGGACATTTGAAGCCGCTCATGTTTTCAATAATTCCCAGCACCGGAATTTTCAACGCTTGGGAAAAATGGACGGTTTTCCTGGAATCAATCAGCGCCACATCCTGAGGCGTGGTGACGATAATGGAACCGTCAGCTTCCGGAATGAGCTGGCAAACGCTCAGCGGCTCGTCGCCTGTTCCGGGAGGAGAATCGATAACCAGATAATCCAGATCGCCCCACTCGATTTCGCCGAGGAATTGTTTAATGGCGCCCATTTTCAAAGGACCGCGCCAAATAACCGGCGCATCCGGATCTTGCAACAACGTCGCCATAGTAATTGCTTTGATGCCGTCGATTTCATTGGGCAACAAGCCATTTCCTTTTTCGCTGGGACGCAGCGCCTGGCCCTCGATGCCTAACATTTTTCCCAAAGAGGGGCCATGAATATCGGTATCCATCACGCCAACCCTGAAGCCGGCATTCTTCAATCCAAATGCCAAATTTGTCGCCACTGTGCTTTTGCCAACGCCGCCCTTGCCGCTCATGACAATTATTTTATGTTTTATGCGCGTCATGTTTTCCTTGATCATGTCATCAAGTAATTGTTTTTGCTTTGTTTTGTCGTCAAGACCAATCGTATTTAAACTCATTTAAAGCCTCCACTAACTAATCGTTTTTCTTTACAATTAAAATATCCTCACAACTATCTGAATATTTTAAACAATTTAATTTTTTGTATTTGAACCACTGCTCTAATTCATTGATTTGCTAACCAAGGCACGTATGCTTTCTGCCTTCAATCATTGCTGTTGCAAATAATTTTCTACGGCCTCTTTCACGGTCAAGCCGCCAACTCCTGTCACCACCTTAACCCCAACGGCGTCCAGCGCCTGCTGCGCATTGACGCCGACATTGCCAGTTAGTAAAACTTCTACGTTGTGCCGGGAAATCTCTCGCGCTGCCGCAGGGCCCGCGCCACTGGCTGCTCCGAAACTTGGATTTTCAAAAATAGTGAAGCCCATGGTTTCAGAATCCACAATCACAAAATATTTGCATCTACCAAATCTTTCATCTGTTTGCGCGCTCATAGAGCCGCCTTTTGCTGTCACGGCAATTTTCATCTTCGTACCTCTATTTTAAGGTTCTTCAATTCCCAATCTTTGAATCATTCTCCGCAAAGTGCCTTTGTCGACATTCAATTCTCGGGCTGTCGCCATTTTTTTCCAATTATTTCGAATTAGTGCCTGCTCCACCGCACGCTTTTGAATTTCGGCCAGAGTCATTCCGGCAGTGATTTGCTGACTCACTTTCCTGAATTTCGACGTCAACTGCTCCGGGAGATGGTTGATGTGAATCGTTTTTCCGTGACAGAGAATAAAACTGTACTCAATGATATTTTCCAATTCTCTGATATTTCCCGGAAAATCGTAATTCATCAGCACGGTCAACACTTCATCGGAGACGCCTTCAATATTTTTATTTTTTAATTTGTTAAATCTGTCGATAAACTGATTAACGAGCAGCGGAACGTCCTCTTTCCTCTCTCGTAATGGCGGAAGAGAAATGGAAACGACATTGAGCCGATAATACAGATCTTCCCGAAATGTCCCCTCTTCAACCATTTTTTCCAAATTTTTATTGGTCGCCGCAATGATACGCACATCCGATTTTATTGATTCTGTGGAACCCAACGGCTCGTAAGTTTTCTCCTGCAAAACGCGCAGCAAACGAACTTGCAGCGCCGGAGAAACATCCCCTATTTCATCCAGGAAAATAGTACCGCTATCAGCCAGCGCAAACCTTCCCGGCTTGTCTCTTTTGGCGTCGGTGAAAGCGCCGGCTTTGTAGCCAAACAGTTCAGATTCCAATAATGTGTCCGGCAGCGCTCCGCTGTTGACGATGATCAACGGTTTTTTAGCGCGATTGCTCAAATTGTGAATCGCCTGTGCGAACAATTCCTTTCCGGTTCCGCTCTCGCCTCGAATCAAAACCGTGCTGTCGCTCACAGCGATGTCCGGCAAGATGCTAAAGATTTTCTGAATTCCCGCGCTTTTGCTGATTATATCCTGAAAATAATATTTTTTTTCAAGCTTTTTTCGTAATTCAACGATTTCCGAAACATCGCGAAATGATTCAACGCCACCGATAATTTTGCCACTTTCATCTTTCAAAGGCGCAGCGCTGATGGTAATCGGCACCTGTTCGCCTTTGGCATTCACGATGTAAATCGATTTATTCCTGATATACCTGTTTTCTTTGATGCTCTGTTTCAAAACGCACTGGCTATCGCACACATTGGAATGAAAAACATCGCGACAGATGCTTCCCAGCGCCTCTTTTTTAGAGACGCCGGTGATTCCTTCCGCGGCTTTATTGAAAGACGTTATTCGCCAGTCGCAATCCACAGTAAAAACGCCATCGGCGATGCTGTCCAGAATTATTTCATTGTGTTTCTGATCTTTAATCATAACTTCTCAATAGATATGCTCGCCCTAACTTGTACAACATTCCCGGCTTCGAGAAACTATTCTTTTTGATTCTTTTCAGCGAAAAAGGTTTCTTCTGAACTATCGATTCCGCCGCCAAAATGCCGCTGCGCACCGCGGGTCCGATTCCTTCGCCCATGTCTCTCGTTGCCAAACCGGCAGCATCGCCAATTACATAAGCACGTCCATTTTGAACAAAATCGTTATCATCGCGGAGAAAGTAAACATATCCTTTGGGCTCAAAATCGACTTTTTGAACCAAGTTTAGCTTTTTGAGTTCCTTGACGAAGAATTCCCACTGATTTTTGATTGTATCCCTGTTCGCCTTGATTTTCTCCGCGTAGCCGCCAACGCCAAGATTAAGGACGCCATTTCCTTTGGGCACGTACCAGGAGTAACCCGGCAGATTGTTTTGCACAAACCAAAGATGACAATTTTCGTCCTGATAATCGTATGCAAATTCATGCTCCAGGCTGGCGATCATTAAATTTTTGCGTCTGGGTTTCTTTTCTTTAAAAAAAGTTCGATAAACAGGACAATACGTCCCGCCAGCGCCCACGAGATAGCGGCACTCGAATTTTTCATCGATCACGTAAAATTCACCGCGCTGTTCAATATTTTTCACCTCGTGCGTGTGAACATCAGCGCCTGAACGCTGCAAAAGCCACTCGTCAAATTCGATTCTTCGGATGGCGTATTGATTCACCGGGATCTTCAAATTTTTATTTTTAATGTGCACGCGAAAACGATCAAACCTCACGATGCGGTGCGGATAGTCATCGATTTCAATTTCCAAATCCGAAATTACTTCCGGCTGAATCCAGCCAGCACATAATTTAAGCCGCGGGAATGGTTTTTTATCCAAAATCAGCGCATCAATGCCAAGCTGCTTCAATTTCCAGGCGCAGGTCGAGCCAGCGGGACCGCCGCCGACGACTATTACTTCAGCGCGAACCATAGTCACTCCTGTCTTTCTTTAGCAAATTCGGCAATGCGGCTGTTTTCGTCCCGGCTTGGTCATAACAAATTGCCACAGTTGATGCTGACGGGAGCGAAATCCGCCAGCGCTGCTCAATAAGTAAAACCGCCACATGCGAAAAAAACGTTCGCCGTATCTGTCTTTGAATTTGGGCCAGGATTTTTCGAAATTATTGTACCACGCCAGCAGCGTCTTGTCGTAATCAGGGCCAATGTTGTGCAAATCTTCGATCACAAAAAGACCTTCCAGGGCTTTGGAAATTTGCGCGATGGAAGGAAGCATACCGTTCGGGAAAATGTATTTGTTGGTCCAGGCATTGACGTAAGTCGTGCTGACGTTATTTCCGATGGTGTGAATGAAAGCGATGCCGTCATCTTTCAGACAGCGATGTGCCACCTCCATGTAAGTACGGTAATTCTTGTAGCCCACGTGCTCCAAAATGCCGATGGAAATTACCCGATCATATTTCCCCTCAGCTTCCCGGTAATCTTGATGGCGAATTTCTACAGGCAATGCTTTGCAATACTCTCTGGCGAATTCGACCTGCTGCGTGGAAATATTGACCGCGACAACGTGGGCGCCATATTTTTCTGCGGCAAATTTAGCAAAACTGCCCCAGCCGCAGCCGAGTTCCAGCACCGTCATCCCTTTTTCCAGACCAATTTTTTTGCACACAAGATCTAATTTTGCTTCCTGCGCTTGGTCTAAATTTTTGGCATTTTTCCAATAAGCGCAGGTGTAATTCATTCGCTTATCCAACATGGTCTGGTAAAAATCGTTTCCCAAATCATAATGTTGCTCGCTGACTTGAGAAGCGCGCGACCTCTTTTGCCGATTGAAAAGTTTGCTCTGCAAAATATAAAGCGCCATTTTCCAGTTGCCTTTTACCTTCTCATCGATCCTCGCCTTGAGAAGCCGACTGATAAACTCATCCAGCGCTTCGCATTCCCACCAATCGTCCATGTAAGACTCGCCAAGCCCCAGCGCGTGATCACTCAAAATTCTTTGGTAAAAACGATTGTCTTTAACTTGAATATCCCATTGCTCAGGCCCGTTGATTTTAATACCAGCTTCCGATAAAAGCCCCTGTACAATTTGCTCTGCTTTCATTTTGCTACCTCCGGTTTCAGATTGGATTATTAGCTTTCATAAAAGCCGTTATTTTCTCTCATTGTGGCAACAAAATCCTAACCTGCAGGTTTAAATGAAAAATAAGCATATTCCTTCAATAAATCAAATGATTTATTGAAAATTTTTAAAAATGACTTCGCCTTAGGTTCAGAAAAACACGCCTGCAGTTTCTCTGATCTTGTAAATAATCTTCATTATGTCAAAAAAGAAATTCTTTCCATTGGAATTTAGTAGCATTAAAGCTTAAACTTGAACAAATCGGATATTTTAAATCAACAAAAGAATGACGGACGAAACGATTAAATTTCTTCTCATAGCAACTCTCCATCAAATATCTGTGATTTCATACGTGATTTCGCACTCCTTATCTCCGCGTCTCGGTTCGCAAAGCAAAAAAGATAGCACAAAACCAATGGCGATAAGCGCGAGATTGGTCAGAAACAAAATTTGATAACCAAAATTGTCGACAATGATGCCGCCGACGAGCGGAAAAAAATAAACCGGAAATTTCAACGTCCCGCTAATACTCAGGAACAGCGGTCGCAGTTCTGCATTGCCGATTTCTAAAAAATAGTTGCTGAAACCAATATTGGCGCCATCCATAAAAAAACCGACAAAAACGAAAACCAGCAGATAACTCCAGAATGAATTGGCAAACAGCGCCATGGTGACCGCCAGAAACGCCATAGAAACAGCGCCGCGAATTACGGTAGCCGGGCCCACACGATCGGATATTCTCGACCAGATTAAATTCGACAAAATTGCACCTGACATTTGGGCTGAAATGAAATAGCCAATCCACGCGGCGGGAAATGATAATTTTTCCTTGGCATACAGCACAAAAAATGGTAATGAAAGGAATAAACTGTAGCTCAAAATATTAGTTAAAACGCCATAGCCGAGCGGAGGATAACGGCGCAGATGAGTTTTTATTTGCCGCAACAGCGGTGGCTTTTTGCCATTTTTAGGCGCAAATTCATGCTCGCGAAACAGGGACAAGCCGGTGTAGGAAATAGCGAGAACAACAAATGTCACAAAGAACAGCATACTGTAATTTTGCGGGAAATCCATTTTCTTACTACTGAGAATGAGCTTCACCAAGTAGCCCGCAGCGACAGCGAATAACCCGCCTAAAAATTGTTTTGTGCCCCAAAATTTTCCGCGGCGTTCCGCCGGAATGGCGTGCGCGATCATGTTAAAGTAGGGAATCGCCGCGATGCCGCCGCCAATGGAAAAAATCGTCAGAAAAGCGACAAATGCGATGACGACAAAAACCGGATTGCCGCTGCCCCAAACGAAAGTGACCACGGCTAAAAATCCCCAGGCGAGCCAGCGGATCCACAGCGCCTTGATCAAAATCGGTTTGCTTTTTGCTAATCCCTGCATTTTTCGCGCGATAAGCAATTGCGGCAAAGCACTGCCGGACTTAATAATGCTGATCATCAAGCCAATGAGCAATTTCGACTTGGTAAAAGCATTCATAAAAACAGGCAGAACTGCAAACGGTTCGCTGAATGCCATGCCAAAACTAAACATCACGCCATGGATCAGCCCCATAGTGAAGTTCCAACGATAATTTTCAGGAAGATCTTTTTGTTTCATCAATCACTTTCGTCAATCAAACTAATCTCAAGTTACTCAAACAATTCTGTCAATTCTCTTATAATTTTTCTGCTTTTAAAAGTCGCACAATTTTCCAATAAAAGAAATCTTCAGTGAAATTTCCAAATCCTCGCTCCGATAACCACTTCTTCCAATCACCTTTAATATAATCAAAAGCAAGCGGACACTCGACTTTTTTGAAACCTTTCCGAATCGGCCAGCTTTTCTGTTCCAAATCAAATTCATTGTAATCCAGAATGAAGAATTCACCGCCTTTTTTCAGCGCTTTTTTTGCATTTTTAACAATGAATTCTTTTTGGTCGTCGGGGAAGCCGTGGAAAACAAATGAGATAAAAACTTTATCAAATTCGCCTTCAAAAGGCAGGGGTTCTTCAATTCTCCTCTTTTGCAACATTACATTAGAAAATTTCTGGCACTTCCTCTCGAAATTTTGAATCATCTCCTCGCCAATATCCAGTCCGATGATGCTTCCCGCATCGGAAAGATATTTCACCATCAGGCAGCTATTTCTGCCAGTGCCGCAGCCCATATCCAGTATCTTATCTTTCGGTCGGATATTCATTTTTTGAATTGCTCGACGGATGAAAAGCGGATAGCTGCCAAAAGTCAGGAAATTCATTAACTTGTCGTAGTGACGAGCTTCAAAGCCAGTCACTTCTACTTTTGATTCGCTCATATTTACTCACTTTCGTTTAAATGATAAAAATTTATTCTCTTCGCCTGCCGCGCTAATTTTTGTAAACAAGATGATGGTTTCCGCCATAATCGGTTTTAACCAAGTTGGGAGAGGTCCCACGATTATTAGTCGACGGAAACCATCATTTCCGTTTTTGCCGCAAAAAACCAAGGGAAAAATCACTTAACCTTATTGATCAATTCCATCCCCTCTGTGAACGCGGATTTGATGTCACCGACCTCGTGAGCATCACCAATGGCGTAAACTTCGCCGTTGCAGCACGATTGCAATTTTTCAGCTAAATCTGTCATCGGCTTCATTCCCGCGGCAATAATCACCGTATCAAAAGGCGCAAGCTGTTTTTCTTCTCCGTTTCGGCTGATGATAGCGGCGTCATCTGCAAAACCTTTCACTAATGTATTGGTGTATAGCGTCACATTTTTCATTTTTGCCAACTTCATCAGCAGAACTTTCCTGGTAATGGGCTCCATATTCGCTGCCGCCTCCGGTAATGGCTCTACACCGACCACTTCTTTATTTTGATTTGCCAAAATTGCTGCTGCTTCCAATCCGATCATTCCAAGGCCAACGATCAAAATTCGATCTCCTTTTACTTTGCTCGGATCAGAGAAAAAATTCAGCGAGGTCAGATAGTACTGGGTTTCGAGATTTTTAATCGCAGGGATATTCTGCCTTGAGCCCGTGGCAACAATTAGGACATCCGGATTTTCTTTTTCCACCAATTCCGGCGTTACTTCAGTAGCAAGTTTTACGTCCACATCTACAGTTCTCAACTGTCTTTTTACGCTGTCAATGGTGCGCTGTAATTGCTGTTTGAGAAATGAAAGCGTCGGGGCATATTCCGCCTGACCGCCAAGATGATCGCTTTTTTCGAAAATTGTGACTTTGTGTCCCTTGCGCGCCAGATGAATTGCTCCGGAAATTCCTGCTATTCCGCCGCCGACAATCATCACCTTTCGCGATTTCTCGGACGGAGTAATTTTCGGCATGTTGAAATCGGGATTAACGATACATTTGATCTTCTCGCCTTTTTTCACAGAACGCAGACATCCTTCCAGACAACCGCCGCACAAAATAATTTCCTCTTCCTTGCCGGAAATCATTTTGTTGGGAAATTCCGGGTCAACAATCAGCGGCCTACCCAAGGCGATGTAATCCGCCAAACCTTCGCCTAAAACCTTGTCTATTTTCGGGACAAAGCCCATTCTTCCCACTGCTATCAGCGGCAAGTTGGTCATTTCTTTGATCGCTTTCAAAACGCGAAATTGCTCATCCTCGGGCATCGCCATGTGGTTGTAGTACCAGGGCGGATTATCGCAAGCATTTCCGTAGCCAACATGCAACGCAGACGCCCCGTAGTTTTCGCTCAACTCAAAAAGCGGCGCTAAATCTTCCGGCACAAGCCCGCCGTCAACAAATTCTTGTCCGGAAACGCGCACGATGAACGGCAAATTGCCCTTATTTTTAGTCACTTCGTCAAGGACTTCGCGGGCAAAGCGGAGCCGATTTTCCAGACTCCCGCCGTATTCATCGGTCCTTTTATTTGTCCTTTCAGAAAAAAATTGCGCCACGAGATACCCGTGACCAAACTGAATTTCGATAAAATCGGCTCCTGCAGCCACCGCGCGTCTCGTTGCCGCGCCGAAACCGGCTACAATTTCCTGAATTTGTTCTGTTGTCATTTCTTGTGCTTCAGTGCCCGTAGTCGGACATACCATTTTTGACGGCGCCAATGGAGTTTGTCCAATGACTTTAGGATTGGCGGCTCTACCGGCATGATTCAGATGAATGCCAGCAACAGCGCCATTTTTGTGAATCGTGTCAACAAGTTTTTTGATGTCGCCAACAAAAGAGTCATCATGAATACTCAACTGTTTCGGATGTTCTTTTCCGCTCGGAAGCACAGCCATCGGCTCCAAAATAATGGCAGCCGTCCCCCCTTTCGCTATTTTTTCGTAGAATTTAATATTATCTTCAGTCACTTTTCCTCCGGGAAGTCCCATCGAGGTTTTCACCGGAGCCATAAAAAAGCGGTTTCTCAACGCCACGCCATTAATGTTTGTTTTATCAATCGCCTTCATGAAAAATCACCTTTCATTTCTTTTTTTGCCCGCTAATTCCATTACATGGTTAATTGTTATCTGTCATTTTAGTAACAAACAAATTAGCAAGTCGGGCCTCCGGAGCCGCAGTGATGCAGCAACTTGCAAATGGCGCAGTTTTTATTTTTAATTAAGATGGACATATTTTGTCGATCCTTTTAATGCGGATAATCTTTTTGAATTCGGTCACGAAAATTGAATCTTTGATATCGCAATAGAGAAAAAGAAAAGTTCCCGGTCAATGGCTTTTGCAAATTTGACTATAAATATGAATGACCAGTTGGAAAATTTTAAGTAAAATAGCAATGAAAATAATAAAAGCCTTACGGCTTAATTCCTAAAATTCCTAAATTGGAGTGGAGTTAAGGCGTCAGCCTTTTAAAAACAATAAATTAGCGACTTATGTTCAATTTTAACTGGTCATTCGCATTATAAGTGCTTTCAGAAATTGCTTTCTCCGACGAAAATTATTTTCCAGCAAAGCTCCCTAACTTCTGCTGGCGCAGGAAAGCAAGGCATCTGCTTCCTTGTCGTAATACTTGAACAAATCATCCTGGCCATCAAGGTAAGAGCTAACGGCTTTTTCGGCTTCTTCAATAGTGGAAATGATCACTTCAAAACTGTTTTCCGCCAGTTTTTTAATTGATTTTTTCCCCATGCTTTGCGCCATAAAAATCTGGCAATCATTGAGCAATTCCATAACTCTCTCGGCATTACCGTGTTGATGTTTTTCTTCAAGCACGTCCGGATTAGGCCGCAATTCTTCGGAAAATATTTTCCCGTTCAGAATTTCATAAATCAGATAGTATTTTCCTTCGCCAAAATGTCCCTTGCGAATGAAAATCTTATCGTCGGTTGCAACGGCGATTTTCATATTTGAAACTCCTTGTATGGAATGAACTGATTAATTTATGAGACACTTTTTTTCTTTTTAGATGACACAACCCCGGAAACGATTTACTCCTTTTCAACTTCCGCTTCATCCACAGAGTGCGTGGGTGCGGTAATGCGCGGAAGCTTGTTTTCTTTGTACATCGCTATCACGTCTTCCACCTTGGCATCCTCATTGCCAATCTGATAAAGATCAATAAAATTCTCCTTCAGCATGTAAAAAGAGATTTCACCGATTTGGCTTGTGAAAACCATGTCCAGATCGTAATTCACGATTACCTTAACAACGTGCACTCCAATGTGCTGTTTACGATCTAAAAATTCATTGAGGTAAAAGTCTTCAATTTCAACATTGTCATCAAATATTTTCAAAATGACAAAGTACGGCGCTCTGCCGAAATGACTATTAACCTGCGAACGCAGACCATCGATATTTTTTACCGGAATAATCGCACGAATTTCTCGCTGGCGCGACGGCTCCACATGGACAAATACGGATTCCACAGAAGGGAATTTTTCCATAATTTGTTTTTCCACATCATCGGCAATCTCATGCGCCTGAAAAATTGTAATTGATGGATTTGTGGCAAATTCGGTTTCCACCAGGCGAAAAGGACCTGCTTGCCTGATTTTCACATGATTCACCGACTTGACGCCTGTTACTTCTGAAACAAGCTTCTCTATCTCCCCCTGCAAAGGCTTGTCCAAATTTGCATCCATCAAAACCAGCAGCGAATTCCAGATATTTTCCATTCCCAATTTCAAAATCAGCAAGGAAATCAATATGATAATTGCGCTTTCCACGTAGGGAATGCGCCAATAAGCCACGAGAATGCCCAGCAAAACCACAGTCGATGAGAAAATGTCCAGAAACGATTCCTTGCCGTTGGCAATTAAAGATTGCGAGTGAATCTGCTCGCCGACTTTTTTCTCTTTTCTGGCGATAAAAAAGGCAATCACGATCGAAATTACCGATGCGCAAACAGGCAAAATCGGAAATTTTATGATCGGAGGCACAACGAATAATTTGCGATATCCTTCAATCAGTAATTCCGCGCCTGCCCACACAATGAATCCGCCAATGAACAAAGTTACAAATGTCTCCGCTTTGTAGAGACCGTACGGAAAACGCTCGCTTTTTTTTCTCGCCGCAAGCCACAGTCCGAATCCCGATGCGAAAATGGCGATACTGTCAGCACCGCTATGAAAGGCATCAGCGACCAACACTTTGGAATCAAACGCAACGCCTACCACGCCTTTGAGCGCAGAAAGCAGCAACGTGATCAAAGTCGCCCAAAATGCAATCTTCTGCCCCATTTTTAATTGTGCTGTTTTGTCAGCCATTCTCTCCTACCTTAATTGCCCCAAACGGACAAGCAGGAATGCAGACTAAACAGCCACTGCATTGATTGGCATCAATGACCGCGTTGTTATCAACCATTTTAATGGCATTTACCGGACAAACATTGAGACATTTTCTGCAGCCCGTACACATTTCCGCATCTACGTTGGGGATCTGCGCCATTGGCGCTGCCGTTGGTACTGGTCCTGCGTTTTGCAGACCCGATTGAAATTGTCGCGTCATCGGAGTGCCGCAATTGGGGCAAATCGTCTGATAACAAGGGACTCCTAACTGATGCGGTACAACTGTTTTGCAATTGGGACAAATACAAAAATTATTTTTTTCTGATAAAAACCGTCCTCTTCCTCCTCCGCCCATTCCGCGACCGCCACCGCCGCCACCTCGTCCACGTCCTCTTCCGCCTCCAAATCCAAATGGCATAACTACCTCCAGTTTGTCACTAAACAAAAACTAATCATTGTCGGTTAATTCTAATCAATTACTCACATTTTTTTGACATTGTTCATCATCAAAGCATGTTTTTCAATTTTCTTCAGCCTCAGTTTGAGTGAGAAAAAAATTACCGCGCGACATTCTTTTTGCAGCAATAATATTTTTCTCCAACAAGGCTTCAATGTATTTGTTTATTTCATTTTCATGCTTCCCCAAAGATGCGGAAAGATCCGCCGTTGTGCAGGGCCGGCGACGCAGCATTTGCAATATTGCGTTTTCCACATCAATGCTGTAGCTGCTTATTTGTTCTCTCTTTTTAAAATTTGCAATTATCTCCGTTTCCCAATCTAACTGTTCAGCTATTTTTTCTAATGTCTTTTTTGATGCCTGCCGAACCCATTCGGCGGTTCCGGGCCTGTCAAGCGTATTTAATTGCACCAAATCAGGCTGAATAAAATGAACCGCGTCTTTCAAAGCCGCAATTTGTTCCGATGTGTCATTAAGCCCGGGCACAATGAAGATTTCCAGCCACATTTTTCCGGTGAATTCAGATCGCAATTTGACGATCCCGTCGATGATGGCGTTAATTTTCAGATCTCGATGAGGGTGATTGATTTTTTTGAAAATATCTTCGGTCGCCGCATCCAGCGACGGAAGAATAATGTCAATCTTTTTGACTTCCTGCCTTACTGCCGGATCAAAAAACAATGTGCCGTTTGTCAGCAACGCTAATTTGTATTCGGGGAAATTTGATTTTATGAAATCACAAATTTCACCGATTCCTGAATGCAGGGTAGGTTCGCCTGAACCGGAAAAAGTGATGAAATCCAATTTTGGACGATCTTTGAGAAATTCGCCCAATTCTTCAATTACATCCGTTGTTGGAATATATTGCTTCCGCTCAACTGTTAAATCAGTCGTTTTTCCGCACTCACAGTAGACACAATTCAAAGAACACGTTTTATGCGGAACCAGATCAACTCCCAGCGAAATTCCCAAACGCCGCGAAGGCACGGGACCGAATAAATGTTTGAATTTATTTCCGCTCAAAATATTTTTTCACTTTCAATTTTTTTGCACATTTTTATCACCGGTTTGTCGAGAAAACTGCCTTAATGACCACAAATCCACCATCGCCGTAGCCAGTGCGAAACTTTTGCACATTGCGTCAAACGGTTTTGTTTTTGGCATTTGAAACATTCTTTTGATTAATAAAAATGCTAAGGCTAATATTCCTACTGTTACTTGAATTCAGTTTCTGGTAGCGGCTAATTCGTATCTGTTGCTGTCGATTCCGGAGAAATATATTAGCCTTAGCACCCATTTGTGCATGAAGAATTATTCATTATGAGATTCTTTTTCCAATTCTTCAATGCGTTTGTTCACATTTTCCAGGGCATCCTGAAACGATTTCGCCTGATTTTTCAGAATATCCAATTCTTGCTCAGGAGCAACCGGCGCTTGATAAGCGACGCCATAATTGACCGGATAAGCCGCGCCCCAACCCGAACGCGCCCAACCTGGCTGTCCCGTCGCCCAATACCAATTACGATGTCCTCGACCATAACCGCCCAATCCGCGTCCGTAACCAAAGCCGCCGCGTCCGAAAATTGGATTCGCATAACCAGGTCTACCGTAACCAGCGCAATAACCTGCTGCTCTTCCGGTCATGGGGCCCATTCCCATGGGTCCTGTTCCGTCACCTGCTGGCATTTTCGTCACCTCCTTCCAGGGATTAAAAGCCAAATAAATAAAAAGTTAGACCAAAAATGACTCCAAAAGCCAAATTAAACAATTTAATCAAAACCGAATCTTTTATCGAATAAGAAAGCAAGGGAAGCATTCCATGCCCATCCTGCACGATGGAACTCGCTAATAGAATTGAGAAAGGAATCATTCCTTGAGCAAACATCATTACAAAAATCAAATGGGGACCCGACTCAGGCAGCAGCGCAATCAGCACAGCAATAATTCCGACCCAGGCATGGTGATTTCTGACAAATGCTTCCAAATTCCAATATTTGAAACCGATTTCTACCAGAAAAATAGCGAAAAACGACCACAAAAAAACTCGCCACAAATGTTTCTTCACAATATGATTCCAGACGTGTTCGCGCAAAAAGTGCTCTGGAACACTACCAACGATGATAGCTGCAATCGCGATCAAACTCGTCATCGTTACTCTTTTCCAGTCCCAGTTCTGAGGCCCGATCGCGCCGCTGGTTAACGCCATAAGAAACAAAATTGAGAAAGCCAAAAATCCCAACCGCAGCCACGAAATTTTCAACAAATTTTTCATCAAATCTTCTTTTTCAAAACCGGCAAATGTATCGGCAGTATGAACTTGTTGCAGCTTGCATTCGTGACATGGCTTAATGGGCAACAGTGGCGTTACCTTATCCGTAACCCAGGCAAGGACGATACCTAAAACGAACAAAATACCGAATAACAACAAGGCTGTTTTCGGGAAAAGCGTCAACATGACAAATGCCTCATCGCCGGAAGTTGCGATCATCCCGCCCACTATCGCACCGAAAGAAAGCAAGCCATGGACGTAAAATGAAACATTCAAATAAGCTCCGAGACAGCCGGGAGTCGCTCCCAAAAAAGAAGCGATTGAATATTGACTCCAGCGATTGGTTTTCAAACTCGAGGACATTTTGCCTTTGGTAATCACATTCACAAAATCAACAATCAACATCATCACAAAAACAAACACTGTGATCATTAGTGAATGTTTTAAAACACCTACCATGCAACAAATCTCCTTTATTTATTTCCTCATCCGCGCCAGCAATTTGATCCCGTGAATTTGTTTGAACGTTGCTCCCTGGCGCACGGCCATCAAAACCTCCTCTGGGTTTTCCACTTTACTTCCTGCTAAAACATCCAATCCATAGTCAAATAGTAACTCCAACATCGGTGTTGACGCGCCAAGCATAATTTTCAACGCATCTTTTCTGCAAAAACTCAATACATTTTCCAGCGTGTGGTTGATCAAAGTTGTCGCTGAAATAGCAACGATATCGCATTCGGGTAGTTTATTCTCAATTTCTGAAGCAGGCAAATCACCTTCCTGCAACCTTTTCTCGAAAACATAAACTTTTTTCGCCACTGTTTTCAATTTAGAAACAAACGGAAAATGTCCGATAATTCCAATGGTCCTGTCAGTCCCCTTCTCAGCAATGATCTCAAAAGCATTTATCGGCTCGCATTTGCTTTCGTCAATTTCAATCAGTGAATTGAGCGCCGCCAGTCCAACGCTTGCCTCCGACAGACTGGCAGAAAAAATCAAAGCGGACAATTCGCCAATGCTCTTTTGATGAAGCCGCCCCGCATCACTAATTTTGTGATTTTGATGCGGTGGCGGATCGATCAGACTCGACGCCAGCCCGCAAAATCGACTGACTACAGCCGTCCAATGGAGTCCGACTTGAACATCTTTCACCGGAAAATTTCTATCGACAGCATTTACCAGATCGTGCAAAATTTTCATTGAACACCCGCTATTCCTTGGTCATTGTGGCGCCGCATTTGGGACACTGCAATTGATAACAGGGAACTCCTCGCTGATGGGCAATCACTGTCCCGCATGACGGACAAACGCAATTTCCGCCGGGACCTGATCCCGGGCGTGCTCCTCCCATTCTGCCACGTCCGCCTCCTCGTCCCAGCCCCCTTCCGGTTCCCGGTCCCTGTCCGGCAGGTCCTGTTCCGTCTCCTCTTGGCATAATTATCACCTCCAGATTTATTAATGATTTTCTTTTTGTTAAATGAAAATACCATTAATGGCTATTATCATAAACACCCTATTGCCCCTTCTGTATTTCAATTTTTTTACCAACCCCTGAATTGATAAAATTATTTCCAAATCCTGACGCGAAATATTTCAAAGCAAAATTTCCTGAGCAGTGACTCGGAGCGACTTTCTGCACTCCAAGTTGTTTTAATTGATCAGCGACTTCTCTGATCTGATAAATCGCATTGTCTTTCAAATGAAAACCGCCCATGACCAGAAAAACTGACTTTTGAGGGAACAGTGATTTTGCATTTTCAACAATTTTCACAATGCCCGGATGCGCGCAGCCGGTGAGAATTACCATGCCTTCCGGTATGTCAACTATCAGCGATTGTTCTAACACACTTCCCGGCAATTCCCCCAACGAATAAATTTTTTCTGCAATTTGCAGTTTATTTTTTACGCGCGTTACTTTCGCGCCCATCCTGAAAATTTCATTTTCCCCCTCTGCTGAAAATGAAAAGGGCACATAAACTGTGACATTTGAATTTTTCTGCAAAAATGCACACAAACCACCAACGTGATCCCAATGTTCGTGGGAAATAACCATCGCACTGATAGATTTTAAATCAATTTTCAATTTGGTCAAATTGTGCAGCAAAATCTCGCCATCGCTGCCGGCGTCGAATAAAATTGTGTCTGAATCAGTTTCGACGATGCAGCTATATCCCCAGGCTGTTTTCAGTTCGGGCAAATAACTCAGATTGTCAAAGACTACCTGTAAAATAACTTTTCCCATGGTGCAATTTCCATTGTATTTGTTATGCTCCGCTGCTTTTTCATCAGGAAAAAACTCAGCAGCGAAAAAATCAACAAAGCATTTTTCAGAAAAATCACTCTTCCCTATCTGCTAAATTTTTTTCGCATTCGTTTTCTTATTCTTCTCCCTTGTCCGCGGATAATTTTCTCACCAGTCTTTTGCTGGGATGCGGGTGCACCGACGTCTTCTACTTTCGAGACAAGAAAGTCACTAACTTTAGACATGAGCACAGGCAACAGCACACTTCCCATGACTGACAGACCTGTTTTTGCAAGAGTTAGAAACGACCTTTGCGGCGATAATTCGTCCGAGTACTTTGCCTGCAATTCGTAGCCGCTGACAACAATTGCACTTTGCGGGCAGGCATCGATGCACAATCCGCATTCTGTACAAAGATTTGGCTCAACACGAGCTTTTTCATCCACCAAATAAATCGCTCCCGCCTCGCAGACCTCCATGCATTGTTTGCACCCATCACATTTTGCACTGTTAATTGCGTACATTTCAGCACCAAAATTTTGGTTTAATGCCCGGCAGGACCGGCTTGAGTAATTTCTTGCAACTCATTATTTTTGAATTTTTCAATTGCTTCCTCGACAGTAGCATCGCTGAGCTGATACATCTTGATGCCAGCCGCTGCGAGAGTTTGGTGCGCATTAGGGCCGACATTGCCCGTAATCACTGCTTCCACGCCATTCTGGCTCATCAAAAGCGCCGACTGCGTTCCGGCGCCATGTGCCGCGTTCACCCCTTCGTTTGAAATGGCTTCATATTCCGATGTTTCAGGGTCCACAATGATGAAATTTTGCGCTCGACCGAATCGAGGATCAACTTTTGCTCGCAAATTTGTTCCCATTGCTGTTACTGCAATTTTCATTTTCCTTTTCCTCATTTTAGTATGAAATAGCTTAATGTTTTCTCATTGAACCATGGCGAAAACGGCTTCTCTTGCCCCTGCCCGGCATGTTGAAATCAGGAGTGAGCATTCTGTTTTGACTCAGCGCATCAATGATCTCTGCTACATTGCCGGTAATCCAGGGAATAATCTTTATATTTTGCGCCTGCAACAAATCATGCACACAGGCAGTGATTGCGCCGCAAATGAGTGTATTCACGCCATTTTCCTGTAAAATTTTCAGAATGTCGTTATAGGCTCCGCTGTAGAGGGGAATCGTCTTCATATTTGATTTGTCGAAGTCAGGCGAATGAAGCAAAATTAACCGGTCCGATGTTTCCAGCAATGATGCAATGCGATTCCCGTAGGCTGCCAGACAAATGTTCATTTTCAAGTCTCCTTCAAAATTGCAAATATTCTAATGCAATTAGAGTGCCAGCAATACACATTTAATTTTAATTCATTGATATTACTAAAGTTAGTACATTGTTATCTTTTCCGACGATGTTTTATCAGGGTGCAATATGCTCCTTTTTAATAATTTTACGAGTGCTTTATGTGCCCACTATTAATTGGAACCATTGCCGGAGAGAGGAGAAAAAAACAATTTTTTAACAAAAAAAGGCGCAATGAAGGGATCATTCTCCACATCGCGCCTGTTTAAAAACTGATATTTTATTAAATTTTGATTATAGGACTATCTTCACTTGAGGAAATAATTTTTACAAATTAAATTTCATTTATTTTAGATACCGGGGCCATTCTAAATTGTTATCCCGAAATATTCTTCGCATGTAATCTCTTGCATTGGTGCCCCTGGTCTCGTCGGCAATTCCGGTACGGCCGTGACTCACTTTGAGCAAATCCAACCAACCCGCATTGTAAACTTCACCGGTCTTGGTCGAATGAAGCAATTTGAGATCACCAAAGCTACCCACCACTCCAAAAATGAAAACCACTCCATTTTCAATTTCATCATAACTCCACGCCTGAAATTCTTTGAAATCCGGCACATTGGGGTAATACTGAATTTCCGATGGTTTCCCGTATGTAATCAAGATTCGTCCGCGATCAGACATCCACCCTTTCATGCGAATATCGCTGAAATTTGCATTGGCATATTGCACACGCCAGATAAAATCTCGAAACGACTCCAGCGAATTTGTATCCGGATTATTGTCATTTTCTTTCCAATACCTGAAAAGATATAATCTCTTTCCTTTTTCAGTGTTAATATTATCTATGATCTTGCGCTCACTTTCCGCAAGTAAATATTTCAAAGCTCCAAGTAACATATCTAAATCATTCACATCTACCAGAGCTATCTCGCTTTTTGCCATCTGGTCTTCAAGAGACATGTTTGCTTGATTTTCAGGCTGCACGGTCGGATTATTTACATAAAAGGCGACGAGCCGCGCCGCAATATTATGTCCGGAAGAATCGGCGACAGCAAGATGCAAATTATATTTTCCAGAAGGTAAATTTTGGATTCCAAACATCCCCACTTCAATATCATCATCTCCGCGAATTCTTTTTTTCTTGTTGAAAACAGGGAAAGAGGGAACCGGCAATCCCTGTCCATCCAAAATCGTTCTTTTTATGTAAAAATATTTTCCCTTGAAAGATTGTTTAACGTGATAGATTTCAAGATAATAATAAACATTGGGATTTTGTAAATCATAATAGTTGAGAACGCTTGGCACCACGCGAAAATTATTTTTCACAAATTTTTCAGCGCCCGCTCTACTTGCAGGAGCTATCTCTCGTGATAGTTCAATATCGCTCATCATTGTGACGTTTTCAGCATTTTTTCGGACGATAAAATTTTTAATTCTTACGCTGTCAATGCGATCTGGTGTCGCCAAATCTTTAGCTATCAGTTGAAAATCATATTTTCCGGGAGTAAGAAGATAGCGGAGAACATCCACTTTTAATTTTGCTCCGGAACTATCATTGAAATCCGAGTGATTCTCAACTTTCCAGATATTTCTAAACAAATCTTGCTTTCCCGCGCTAGCGGTCAATTCAAAGGCATATTCTGATTTTTTCGCTTGATTTGCGTGAATGCCGCTGAGTAGTCCATAATAGATTTCGACTAAAGAAGTATCCGCGTTGAATCTGAATTGTTTCACATTCAAACCAAGGTTTATCTTATTCTGAGCCAATATCTTACTCGGAAATAGACCTGAAATGAGAACAAGGTACACCAGCAAAATCATCTTCTTCATTTTGGCCGCTCTTTTTTGTTTAGTTTTTTCTTCCTTGTGGTCCCCAAAAGCAGGAAAAGGATTGACACCAATAATTTGTATCAATCCTTTTCCAAAAAACTCCATCAACAACTTAGCTAAAACTGAACCGAGAAAGTAACACACTGGTTGGATTCAAAATAGTCTGTTTGCCGATAGGCATAGTCAATGACAAATGCCGTGCCGGAAGGCAACGCATATCTGAATCCGGCTCCTGCGGACATACCAAAAATATTGTCTGCCTGATCTTCAGTTTGAGTAGCATAGCCGGCGCGGAGGAAAAACATGTTGTTAAAAGCATATTCGACGCCGCCCTGGACTTCATCCAGTCCGTAGTTTTGGCTTCTGAAATTTCCTGCCACGGTCACAACGTGCTGATCAGTCAAACGATAGTCATAAGCCAAACCAATTTCAAATGTGCTTGGCAGTTCAAATTGCTGGGCTTCAAGACGCAAATCCATTGGCTCAGTGCCTGCTTCCGTATGCGGAAGATCAACTGTTCTCTGCAGATCTCCACCGCTGTATTTCATCATACCGCCAAAATTGTTCAGCGTCAAGCCCATGCGTACGCCGAGACTGCTGATATACTGAACGCCAATATCGAAGGCCATTCCTGTTGCTGAAGTACGCATAATATTTTCAGAAATGAGCTTCGCATTTACACCAAAGAAAATGCGGTCCGTCATTTGTCTTGAGTAAGTTAATGCCACCGTACTAATAGTCGGGTCAATCATAATACCGGTACCCTCAGTTTCAAATTCGGTGGTTTGCTCAAACTTGCCGAAACTGAAAATTTTCGCACTGGCACCAAAAGATCCGATGTTTCCCAGTTTTGCTGAAACCGCCACAAAATTAACTTGAGTATCGGCAATCCACTGCATATTTGAGAAAGTCGCCTCTGCCGTCGCATCAGACGCCGCTAAACCGGCAGGGTTCCAATAGATCGCCTCATTGCCACTCACCATTGCATTGGAAGCGCCTCCCATAGCAAGAGAACGCGAACCAATGGGTATCATGAGCTGCTGCGCGCCCGCTCCGCCAACCTTGTCCTTATTTCCTGCGAATAACGCAGTTACACTGAAGACAATGGCGATAACTGCGATTAGAAAAACTACCTTGTTTATTTTCATCGTGTTATCTCCAATTTATTATTCCAAATTTAATGATACATTAACTTTAATTACAGATTTTTCAATCTCTGTTCCCTGAAAATAACAGCCATTTTCAGAATCTTCGTGCCAACATTAGGTATCTCAATATAGGCAATATAGAATCCGCTCGCCACCGGGAGATTATTTGCATTGCGCAAATCCCAGTTGTGTACAGTGGAATTCGGATCATTGTGCTCAATCTTTCGCACTAACTGCCCGCTGATAGTGAAGATTCTAATCGTGCATTGTTCAGGTAAATTGATGAAAGTAACATGCTCTTGATGTAAAGCTTTTTCGCTGATCGTGTGTGCAAAATAAGGATTCGGATATACATTAATCAAATCCAATCTTTGTTTTACGTCAGACAAGACGCCAGTTTCAGGGCCCTTGATCGAAAATTTAAATTTGTCAGGGGTAAGCGTAATATCCTGGCCTTTCATGTGGACGGTCACTTCTTTACCTGTGACGGGATAAATCGCTGGAAAAGAGAGCTCAACAATATCTCCAGTGCTCCACGTCATTCCTGGGCGGTACGTGAACATCCATGTTGCCATTGTGTCCTGGCCCGTATAGCTGATATTGTGGACTTGCTCATCATATTCGGAACCAAGCACATAAATAATACAATCACCTTCTGGCGTCCATGTCGGGACAAACGTGGAGTCCGAAATTTTTTGTTTAAAATCTGCAAATCCAGTGTTTAATTGGATATTGCGATCCATGTCCCAAACTTCAAACGGAACCCTTAGCAAGAAAGGATCTCTTGATCCAGGATTAGGATTCTTCGGATGCTCTGGAATAAAATGCGACGCATCGCCAAAGGAGAACTCCAATGTGGACATCGAACCACCGGAAACAACTTCCATCGTTGTGGAATCCATTACACCAGTGAATCTAATTTCCAGCTTGTTGTATAAAATTGATGGATCTGACGTGCCTTTCTTAAAAGTTCCAAATTTGGCCATATCATTTTTATATTTTAGCTTAAGATACGGATGGGAGAGGCTATCCACCAAGCCAGGATTTACCGGACCCGCGTCTGCAACAAGCTTGGGCACCCAGGTTAGAACATCATTGGCAACGAAATCTGCATCAACTCCGATGAAGAAATCGATTGGACTGTCATAGATTGATGTTTTTTCGGACAACTGCTTATCGACACCATAATTTGTCACATTGGTATAGCCTTCAACAGCCTGTCCGTTTTTGAGCAATGTCCAACTGCTATCCGGATTAAAGTCAACTTCATAATCAGCAGTTTCCACGTGGAGCGGATCCCATACTTGCACCCAGATTTCATATTTCGAAGTATCTGCGGCGCCTTGATAGTGCTCCACAGGAATAGTTTGGCCAAAATCCTGATTCACTACCGTTCCCAGGGGCGGTTTATGCGGCGTAACTGTCAAGACATTCTTTGAACTTTCCAGAATTCGAGGCACACTTTCCAGCCCCACGGCGTAACTTGTAACCGCAACGTAGTAATTACGCCCATTTGCCATGGGAAGATCTTCATAGTCTTTAGTGTAACGGTAGTAATATTTGAGGCCTTTATCTTCACCAAAAGCGCTCGGTAACTCCACTGTAACACCGCTATTGTCATCATAAGTCTCGTCTTTTACGACAAGAATTCCGTCATTCTCATCGTAAGTCGCCAACCTTTTCCAGGGGCCACCGGCTGATGAGCCGATATAAACGTTATAACCTTCGAATTGATAACCTTTTTGCACATAATCCTCATCGTCATTATTCCAGGTTACCAAAACAGATCGATCATCTTCAGTGACGACAACATTCGGCGCAAGCGGCGGGCTCGGAATGCTAAAGTTCAGATCATAAGCTTGTTGCACTAACTTGTCGTAAAATCGTAACTTGGACACACTTGAAAGACGATTATTGCCCTGAGCAATGACACAACCAAGAACAATATTCTGCGTGTCACCAACCGAGAGAGTAAAGGGACCCGAACCCGTTAACATACGAATATCATCAGGTGGGTTTTCCATAGTTGACAACCAGCCAGTACCGGTAACAGGATCTCCTGTATTCGAAAAAGTGGTGACTTCTCCTGTTACAGGATTCACCCAGGGAGTGCCATCTTTTTGCGTACCACTGAGGTAATTCCAGACTTCCAACGCGCCCTGAGCGCTGTACGGAGGATCACTGTATGTTGCATTACCATTGTAGTATTTATTGAAAGAGGTCGCTCCGATCATTTTTTTGTCATGGTAAACGGTACCATCGGGAAGTTGCACCGAATCGCCAGGTGAATCGACAATCGGTCCCTGAAAATAATCCCAGCCTAAAGCCGGCGGTTTCGGTCCATAAGTAGAATCTATAGGTTTCCCGCCATAGCAATAGCTCATTCCGGTATCGAGGTCATAGCCAATTAAGTCATCATTTGCATCGCCATTATCCACGTCTGCCCAGGCGCCAATGTAGGCTTCCTGCAAATCATTCTGACCTTTATTAATGACAATATACTTAATGAAAATAGTGTTTCCGAGAGATCCGGCGCGATCAAAACCAAATACAATCAGATGAAGTTCAATACCAATGGGCAAAGTATTGTAGCAGCCATTATGCAAGTTTTGATCTAAATCGTTCATAACGGCATACAGCATTTCATCACCGAGACCGATCCAATTATTATCAGCATCGGCCACAGCAGGAGCGCCTTGTTGCTCGGCAAAAGTGCGCCAGGTATCCCAAGAATCGATTTCAAGGGCCGCATCACCATCCGGATAGTCCTTATGCACTTTGTACACGCGGTATTCCTCTTTTGACGGATCGTCTGCTGTCCCATCCGGTAAAATCTTGCCGGGTTGATACTCGACATTATAGTCGGCACACGCCGTACGAATGTCGCCATTTATTTTTCCGGCAATCCAAATTCCAGCGTTGTAACAGATATATTTTCCGGAACCTTTTGGCCATTCCATATCAGCGTTGCCGGTAATCGGATGGCGAGTAAAGGTCCCGTTGTTCATCACGGAACTTCGGATTTGGTTAACATCGATATACTTGACCGCTCTTATGGTCAAATTCTTATTTAGAGTTTTTCCGGAAGGTGTCCCTTCAACCGCCAAAGCTGCACTGACAACAAATAGCAGCATCAGGCACACGACCAATCCGGGTATGATCTTTTTTATCATTGCTTTTCCTCCTGAAAAAGAAAATGCTTTTCTTTTTGATTATTTTTACAAATATTACGACTTAAAATTCCACCAACAGGCCAAAACGCAAAATACGAGGCGTACTCACATTGGCTGTGCCGCCGCCACTCAGGGCTTCTCGGGCAAGATATTCGCCATCTTTACCGTTGATCTCTAACCAGGCTTTTCCGTCAGAAGTCAGAAACCAACCGTTATCATGCGGGTCACCGCTTTGCGCATAGACACCCGTAACGTTTTTCTTGTTGAATACGTTGTACACCCAGATGTAAGGTTTAATCCTGTATTTACCAACATAAACTGTTCGATCAATCTTGAGATCCATTCTGTTGTACCACGGCAAGACAGAAGAATTCAGCGCCTCGATGGGATGAGGAGCATTCTGCGGGAAAAGGCCTAAAGCGCCCGGTTCGATTCGGGTATAACGAGAACCGCTATGAATCGTGTAAAAAACATTCAGCCCAAAATTAGCAAATGGCTTAACGCCGAAAAGAGTCGGGCCGTCATCTTTATTGAGACGGAAGTCAATGTTCACATTTCCGACATGGTCCTGGTTATAATCCAGCGGCATAATGATTGTCGGGAAACGCAACTGTTGATCCTGCCAGGCAATATCGAAATGACTACCGCTGCTTGAACCGGTACCCATGGCTTTGGAGTAGGTATAATCTAATGAAGCGCTAATACGATTCGTTCGTCTGAGATTAAAGCTAATCTGCAAGCCTTTGGTTGTACCGTAATCAACATTTTGATACTGAAAATAAGAAGCATATCCGTAGCCGGCTTCCGGGAAGAAAACGCGCAACTGGATATAATCTTTGATATCTTTGTAAAATGCGGTGATATTCAAACTGGCGTTCATACCGATCTGCTGCTGCAAACCCACTTCGTATTGAATGGTTTTCATTGGTTTCAGATTCGGGTTAGGCATGGAACGCGCATTTCCGCCCTGCAGAAAACGCGACACGGCTGTGTGGCCATCGTACATATCGTTTGTTTTCGGCATTTGCACAAATCTGCCAAACTGGGCATGAAATACAGTTTTTTCAGTCACAGGGAACGACCATCCCAAGCGGGGGCTGATCACGGTGTATTTTTTTGAATCGCCAAAACTGCTGTCGGCAATCAGGTTCGTGCTTGTGAAAAGCAGGCGAGCCGGATCTTTCCAACTTTTCACTCCCGAATCAAAATAGTCGACTCTTATGCCTGCATTTAAAATCAAGTCTTTCAACTCAATCTTATCCTGGAGGTAAAAAGCCGATTGAATAGGATGGCGTGGTGCATCATTACCGTCCGCTTTAACGATTTGTCCCTGATTATTGGTTGCGTCGTAAAACTTGTTACCACTAATTTCGTTGCCCCAGATATCGTAGCCATAATTGATCAGATTATTTCGGAAAATATCAAAATCTGTTCTGTTATCATCTGCGTTGGTATCGCGCCTATGAAGTCCGAGTGCAATGGCTGAAGTCGAATAATGGAAATAACGACGCACTGTGTAGTAGTCGTACTGAAAGCCTGTTTTCAGTTCGTTGAAGTTATTGAACTGCCAGGTTAAATCAAATTTGGGCCCAAAGTTTTCTTGAGCATTTTTCCCATAACGTGAAATTACCTGACCAGGCAATGAGGGAAAGAGTATACCGAATAAATTATAAGTATGTCCTAATCCCCAATCGCGCATTCCCGTATTGTATGCAGGATCGCCGTATTTGCGAATGTCGCTCCACAAATCAGGATCGCCGTACTCTGTTTTATAGTAGAAATAATTCAGATTGAACGTGTAGAACAAGCGAGGATTCACCTGATGTGTGAATTTCACAAACGCACTTGCGTTCCAGCGTTTATTCAGTGTAAGTTTGTCTAAATTCATCAGCGCGCCCCAGCGGCTGCCACCTCTATCCTGTCCAGTGTGAAACGTTCCGCCGACTTTAACTCGAAATGCAGCGCTGGGAGAATAACTCATATTTCCGTTGACGTCCCACGTAGAGTTATAGTATCCGGGAATCGGTCCGGGGCCGTAATGCGGATTATAAACCAGAGTATCGCCAAAGGATACTAGCGTCGTATCGAAATCGATACCGTGCCAGTTAGTCGCATAGCCGCCATTATAGTTTCTTTCGGCAGCGACAAAGAATCTCATCTTTTTGTCAGCGATAAAAGGCACAGGACCGCCGGCAGTCAGCGTATAGGTGTTGTAGCCCCAGGATTGAGTCCCTAAGGTTTTTCCTTCATTGTTTTTGAATGCTTCATCGGAAATAGCTTCAAAACTGAAATTATAGTCCGACCCGCCGGATTTTGTCGTCGTCAGCAGAACGCCGCCATTGGCAAAGCCATACTCAGCATTAAATCCACCGACGTTAAAGTTTGTCTCTTCAATAGCGTTGTTAATCACTGATAACGCATTTGTCGTTCCGCTGGAAATCAGAGAAGTCATCACTCCGTCCACGTACGTGACGCTTTCCTCGCTCCTACTGCCGCGAACATGAAAACCGTTGTCGCTGACTACCGCGGACGATAAATTCATAACCGTTGTTACGCCACGCATCGGAATATTTTTCAAATCTTCCGCTTGTAGAGTTTTCACGGTACTGGTTACATTTTTATTGATGATAGGTCGCTCTGCAACGATGCTAACGGTCTCTCCCTCCAGAACCGTTGTCGGCAATTCGAAATTGACATCAGTCGTCAAATCCGGATGTACGCGAATGTTGCTAATAGAAACGGTTTTATAGCCGATGTAGCGAGCCGTAACCGTGTAGGTCCCAACCGGAACGTTCAAGATAATGAAAATGCCGTTGATATCTGAAGCCGCTCCCATCATGGTACCTTCCAGCATAACATTGACGCCCGGCAGTGGTTCACCAGTATCCTTGTCCACAACTTTACCGGAAATTTTACCGGTAACTCCTGCAAAAATGAGCGTCGGCGCCAATATTAACACCATCAACGCAACAAGAATTTTTTTGTTCATGTTTCCTCCGTTAGGGTTTCTCAAATAATAACGTTAAAATTACAAAAAACATTCCGCTAATATTCTAACCTCGTTTTTGAAGCACCACCTCCTTCCGCTTGTTAAAATAGTCAAGTCCCCTTTTTTTAAAGCACCACCTCCTTACTATTTTATCCCTTTCACATTTATCAAAAAATTTTGCATCAGTGCCCTCCAAAAATAACTGAAGCTAATTTGCAATTTTTATTCCACTTATGATAAATAGCTATTATTTCCAATATTATCAAATAGTTAACAATAATCACATCAGAATCATTTTTCAGCTAATGTGCAAATTATGTCAAATTAATTGTGCATTTTCTTGCATGGCAACAAGCTACTCTTCGGCAATCAAAATGGCAATTGGTTTCAACGGATCAATGTTGCGACAGATAATTTGAATAGTAGAAGAAATGGGAACAGCGAGTATCATGCCAATCGGTCCCCAGACAAATCCCCAAAAAATTAAGGAAACAATAACGACTAACGGGCTCATGTTTAGACTTTTTCCCATAACCGAGGGTTCAACAATGTTGCCCCATGTTATTTGCACGCCAATCAACAAACTCCCCACCCAGACAGCCGGGAAAAAACTTCCGAATTGAAAAATAGCGACCAAGATCGGCGGCGCCGTAGCGATTATCGAACCGATATTAGGAATAAAATTCAACAAAAACGTCAGCAATCCCCAGATCCAGGCAAAATCAACGCCAAAAATAAGCAAAATGACCGTGGCGCTGAGCCCGGTGCCGAGGCTGATCAGGGTTTTGGCAAAGAAATATTTTTGTATCCCATCATTAATATTACCCATGATGTAATAGATTTTTTGGGACCGTTTTCCTGGAAAAGCTTTGGCAATATTTGAAATCAAATGTTCCCGGCCCAACAAAATGTAAACGGTAAACAATAAGATAAGAAAAATATTGGCAATGAAATTAATGAATGATCCGATGCTTGACGACAACAGCGACGGGATGGAAAGTTTTTGTAATAATTCACCCCAGTCAATATGTTGGTAATACGCGACGATTTGTTCGCGCGGAATCTCAAGCATACCAATGATTTTTAGATACAAATCATTGAATTTAGCCTGATATTTGGGAAATTCAGCAGAAAATGCAGCCACATTTGCATAAATAATCAGACCCACAAGATAAAAGAAAACGAAAGTAATCACCAAAACAACGACAATAGCGACGACCTTGGGAATTTTGATCCGTCTCATGACATTGATTAACGGTTCGAAAATATATGACAGAATAATAGCAATAAATAAAGGTTTGAAAATAGCTTGCAGCAAGTGCAGAATAAACCCCACTGCAAACACAACCAGCACCGCGAGAGAAATTTTAACAGTCTTGCTATCGCGCACAACCGGCGGAGTTTTTCGCTTACTTTTTTTTCGTATATAATAAAAGCGCATGGGACTTTATTCTAATTGTCCATGAGTTTGCCTGAAAACCAGTTTTTTCAAAATATCAAACAATGGCGAGTTGTTGCTTCATGCTAATCACACATCGTTAGCGCAATTTCACGCAAAGAAATAATGATTTTGTTGTCAAAATTAGCTCAATCATTTCAAAACGTTAACAAATATAATCAATTCCTTTTTGAAAGTCAAGTCTTATTCACAAATCGATTTGTTTTTTTTGAGGCATGGGGAAAAGTGAGAAATCAAGATTTTGAACCAACAGATACCGCAGACCAATTTTTCCACAGAAAGTCTTGCCGCAAACCGAAACCCATATATTCCCAGGGAAAACGGTAATCACGGCCTTTTTCCAGAAAGACGCTCTTTTCAACGTTCACTTCGGCTTGCTCCCACGCTTTCTCCCAGGAAAGCCGCTCTCTAATTTTCAGATAGACAGCCCGTCCTACTTTTTCATTGCCCTGGGAAAAGACCGCTTGCAAAACTTCTTCCTTTGAACTTTTTTTCAACATTTCGACATTGCGGAAATTTTTCAGTTTATCGGAAATGTATTTTCTGGTCCGCCGGCTATATTCAGGCCTCGCCAGCGGTGCCCACTGAAAAGGAGTCCACGGCTTCGGAATGAAAGCGTTGATGCTCAAAGTCAGTTTTCGCTTTTTGTTTTTTTTTAAAAAAATCGAACTCACGTTTTTCACCAAATCGACAATGGCGTCAATATCATTCTGCGTTTCTCCGGGTAATCCAATCAAAAAATACAATTTAATGTGAGAGATATTTGAATCGCCCAACGAAGCCGCCGCTTGCATGATGACTTCCTGCGATAGATTTTTATTGATTATTTTTCTCAATCGTTCGGAGCCAGCTTCCGGCGCAAAGGCGATGGAATTCACTTGCGCACGCTCAAAAATATCTAAAAATTCCGGCGTAATCATGTCCAAGCGAAAAGAGGACAAACCTAACTCATAACCTTTATCCGCTAATACACGGCACAATCGCAGTAAACCAGGATAATCCGAAAGCGCCGCGCCGACCAACCCTACGCGCTTTGTTTCGCCGGCGTTTTCTTCAATAGTCTCAATTATTTTTTCTTCGGGAAAAATGCGATAAGGATGGTAAATATGACTCGCGGCGCAAAACCGGCATCGTCTGCCGCAGCCTCTTCCCACTTCCAGCAGAAACATATCTTTAAAATGGCTATCGGGCGACTGAATGACAGAGTACTGCGGCAAAAACTTTTTTAAATCAGCGTGAACTTTGACAATCTGGCCATTTTGAGGAGCAAAATGCGGCACATAAAATCCGGCAGAATTTGCAAAAATCTCAAACAACTCTGCCCTGGAGATCGCATTTTTTCTGTACTCAAGCAAAGTTTCGACCAGCAAATGCGAAATCGGTTCGATTTCTCCCATGACAACAATATCGGCAAACAAAGAAAGCGGCGCCGGATTCATGAACGCTGCTGTTCCGCCAAGCAACACGAGCGGCTCTTTTTCATTTCGATTTTTTGCCAGCGGCTCGATTCCGCTCTCCATTAAAAATCGAACGACATTCGGAATATCCAATTCGAAGGAAATTGAAAAAGCGACAACATCAAAATGGCGCAATTCAGTACCGGATTCGATTGTTTTTGTGCGCACTGGAAAAGATTTATCGAAGAAAGCGCGCTCACAACGTACCTCGCCAAATTCATTGAAAATGCGGTAAACTGATTGAAATCCCAAACTTGCCATGCCCACGCCGTAAGAATTGGGAAACGCCAAAGCTACGGACAACACACTTTCGGATTTTACCTGTGCCGCATTTTTCTCCCGCGATAAAATTCGTTGCCGTAATTGCTCAAAAGGTCTGTCGTTAGTATATTTTTTCATTCCCTTCTCAAAAAAACAATCCTGATAACCAAAAATGAATTTGAGGGCCGAAAAGCTTTTGTTAAACTGCCTTTCCGACGAGAAGTTGCACAGCGCCCGAATTCCTGCAAATCTGTGGTTATCAGGATTGATGAGTTTAGCCACAAAACCAGCCATTTGGCAAACAATTACCAATAACAGGTTACAAATTCATATAATCAATAAATATGAATCAATGTGCCCAAAGATATCATTGAACAAAAAATTACCAAATTAATTCTGCATTCGGCGACGGAGGAAGGTCGGCAGTTCGTACTGGTCCGGCCTCATTTCCGTTGGTAATTCCTCCTGCAATTCCAATTCTGAATCGTGACCATCTCCGTTATGATTATCCGAATCATTTTTTGCCAGCCACTCTGCTTCTTGTTCCTGACGGTGCACAGTAGGCACGTCCAGATAATCAATCGCCGTATGGACAAAATCCATCCGCTTTTTAAGAAAAGGGACGTTTTGTTTCTTCCCTTTCTTGTTAAAACCAGTGGCAATCACAGTGACGCGAATTTTATCTTTGAAAGCTTCGTCGATTACCGCGCCAAAAATAATATTTGCCTCGTCTCCGGCGGCTGCCTGAATAATTTGCGTAGCCGAATCGATTTCTGACAAAGTAATGTCTTCCCCGCCGGTAATATTGACCAACAATCCCAGCGCTCCGGTGATGGACACTTCTTCAAGCAACGGGCTGGATATTGCCGCTTGCGCCGCTTCAACGGCGCGATCTTCGCCAGAAGCTACCGCCGATCCCATCAGCGCGTCGCCCATCTCAGACATGACGGTTTTTACATCGGCAAAATCTAAATTAATCAAGCCAGGGACAGTGATCAAATCGGAAATTCCTTTTGTGGCATTGTACAAAACCTCATCCGCCATCTGAAATGCTTTGCTCAGGCGGGTGTTTTTATCGACAATTGACAACAGTCGCTGATTGGGAATCACAATCAGGGTATCGACGCACTTTTTCAACTCAAGTATTCCTTCTTCGGCGCGTTTCATCCGTTTCGCACCCTCAAAAATAAACGGTTTGGTCACAATGCCCACCGTCAACGCATTCTGGTCTTTGGCGATTTGCGCCACTACCGGGGCCGCGCCGGTTCCGGTGCCTCCGCCCATTCCTGCGGCGATAAAAACCATATCCACATCTTTGAGCGCATTGTACACCGCTTCCTCGTCTTCTTCGATGGCGCGCCGGCCGATGTCAGGATTGGCGCCGGCGCCCAGACCTTTGGTCAAATTTTTTCCGATCTGAATTCTCGTCGGCGCCTTGCAAATGTTCAACGCCTGCAAGTCCGTATTTATCGCTACGAATTCCACGCCGGCTAATCCCGCGGAAATCATTCGATTGACGGCGTTTCCGCCGGCGCCACCAACTCCGATCACTTTCATTCGCGCTGTCGGCGTTGAGCTTTCGTCAAAATTAAAAGTTAAATCTTTCATGAGCAGCCCTCCTTATTTGGATGGGTGATATTGTTTATTTCATTTATTTTTCGCAGTTAACTCAAATTCATTTTAGTTTTTTTGGCGCAATAAAGCTCTGCAATCTCTCCACCACTATTTTCCAAAACGATGGTTTTGAAGTCACAAAATAGCCGTCCAATTGCTCGTAATCTCCGCTCAGCGCATACAAAATCAGTCCCACGCCTGTCGCATGAATCGGACTGCGCGCCAGGTCGATTAAACCGCTGAAACCTTTAGGAATGCCCAATTTCACCGGCATGTCAAATATCTCTTCCGCCAATTCAGCGGCACCTTTGATCAACGAACCGCCTCCGGTCAAAACGATGCCCGTGCTCATCAATTCCGCGAAATCGGATTTGCGAATCTGGGTTGCTGCCATTTGAAATATCTCTTCCATTCGCGGTCTGATAATATCGGTGAGCAACTCTTTGGCAATTTTTCTGCTGCTTCTGCCGCCGATCCCCGGAACCTCGATCGGATCTTCCGGGTTTTCAATCAAATTGCGGTCGCAGCACCCGTAACGTTGTTTGACTATTTCCGCCTGATCCATTGGCGTGCGCAACACGATGGCGATATCGCTGGTAACGTTCCCGCCGCCAAGAGCGACAACGGCCGTGTTCCGAATGCAACCTTCAAAAAACATAGCAACATCCGTAGTGCCGCCGCCCATGTCAATTACAATAACTCCCAATTCTTTCTCCTCCTCTGTGAGTACGGAATAGCTTGACGCCAGCGGTTCTAACACTAAATCTCTGACTTCAATTCCCGCTCTCTCAACGCTGCGGCAAATATTTTGCGCCGAAGTAATCGCGCCGGTCACAATGTGCACCTCTGTCTCTAATCTCACGCCGGTAATCCCGACGGGATTGCGAATACCGCGCTGATCATCAACAATAAATTCCTGCGGAATAATGTGCAATACTTCGCGATCCACAGGCATCATCACGGCTTTTGCCGCTTCAATAACGCGCCGCACGTCGTCTTCAGTGACTTCGTTATCCGGCCCGGTGACAGCGACAACGCCTCTGCCATTAAAACTACGAATGTGATCGCCAGCGATTCCCACATAGGCTTCGTTCACCTGAATATCTGCCATTTGCTCCGCCTGAGCCACAGCAGCTTCAATAGAACGAATGGTTTTCTCGATATCCACGACAACGCCTTTCCGCAATCCATCAGACGGCGCCATGCCGACTCCGACAATTTTCGGCTGTTCATCTTCGGAGACTTCGGCAATAATCGTCCCAATTTTTGTCGTGCCAATATCTATTCCCGCAATATATTCTGTCATTCCCATGGGATTTCTCCTATGTTTTTCTTTTGATTATGACCTGACCCTGAAACCTCGCGTCGATGGCCAGCACATCTTTGGGCAGCCTGCGCCGTAATTTCTGATGATACAATGCGCTAAATGCATTCAATTTCGCGGCGATTTTTCCCTTGCCAATGATGACTGGCAAATTACTATTTTTCAAAAAAAGACTAATGCCGGCTTCGCGATCGTAATGTAAATCGGAAATGTCAGAGTAAAAAATCGGATCTCGGTCTCTGATTGTCGCCAACACTGAAATGCAATATTTGAGCAAATCGCTATTTTCCGGCGTCCGTTTGCCTGATGCATCGCGCTTAAAGTGAATTCCGGTAATAATCGGTAAATCGTAAAGGGCCTCCGGCGGGTAGTCAAAAATCAGTTTCTTCGATTCACTGGCAGCGACAATGTCCGATCCGGCGACGCCAGCAACAAGTTGATACTCGTAAATTTTTATTTTTAAAACCGATGGATAGGAACGCGACACGGAAACGGAACGAACCAGCGGATGCCGCGCCAAACCACGCTTAATTGAATCCACATCGATTTGGTACAAATCCTTTGAAAAATCAAAGTCTACCAACCGCGCGATGTCCTCCCTGGTCACATAATGATTCCCTTCAATCTGCACCGCACGCAAACGGAAAGCGCCATTGCTGCGCAGCAGGTAAAAGATGGCAAAAATGACCACTAGAGAAAAAAATGAAATCAGAAATATCTGAAAAATTTTAAACTTTTTCATAGCCTTAACTCCCGCCATGTGTCAGAGAATCTAATGTTTTCTGACATTTTTTGACTTCTTTCGTGAAACACGATGATTCGAAGTTCTGCTTACGAAACCTCGCCGCGCTCGCTTTTCCACGGAAATATTGAGTAAAATGCCAACTCCGATCAAATTCATTATCAGCGAACTGCCTCCGTAACTGATGAAAGGCATGGTTATTCCCGTCACTGGCAACAGATTTAGCGCAATTCCGGCATTGAATAACGCGTAAATAGTAATGGACGCAATAATCCCGATGGCTAATAATTGTCCGCTTTTGTCCGGAGCATGAGTGACGATCCACATGCCTCGCCACAGCAGAAACAGGAACAGCGTCAGCACAATCAAACAGCCGATGAGACCCATTTCCTCGCCGATGATGCTGAAAATAAAATCATTGTACGGGTAGGGCAAAAAATGCATCTTCTGGCGGCTATTCCCCAGACCGACGCCAAAAACGCCGCCATCGCCAAACGAGATGAGCGATTGCTTGATCTGATAGGACAAATCCCCCGCGCCGCGAATGGCATTAATGTAACTCCGCACACGCTGCAATTGATAAGGAAATAATTTCAAAAAAATACTTACTACCATAATTGTTGTCGCGCCGAGCGCAGTCAAATGATAAAGACTGGCTCCGGCGACAAAAATCATCACGACGGCAATCATAAAAATAATGACCGCACTTCCCAAATCCGGTTCCAGAGCGATGGGAATCAGCGCCAGTACCAAAACTCGCAGTGCCGGAAATAATCCCTGATTGAAATCCTCGATCTTTTTGCCCTTGTCGGCGAGCAAACTTGCCAGATAAATAATCAGTGCAAATTTTGCCATTTCCGACGGCTGAAAGGATATCCCACCTATTAATAACGCTCTGCGGCTGCCGTTGTAAGATGCGCCGTTGAACAAAACATACAATAGCAACACAAACGCTAATCCTAATATTGCCGGTGACAATTCCAACAATTGCCGATAGTCTATCTTGATGAATAAAATCATCAGCACCAGTCCGATTGCCAGCCGAATGAGATGCGCAATGAGAAAATATTGACTATTGCCGTGCATTTTCTCCTGGGCAAAATAGCTGCTGGCGCTGTAAATGGCGGTAGCGCCGATGACGATCAAAATCAGCACAATCATCAAAAATAAAACATCGAATGAGATTCGCTTTCTCAATTGCATCTCCTGTAATCTTTAAAACGCAAAAATTTTCCCGATTAGCGCACTTTAAAAGTTGAAAGTGCGAACAGAATAAGCAATATTTCAATAATCCAAAATCTGACCACCACCTGCGTTTCGTGCCAGCCTTTTAATTCGAAATGGTGATGAAGTGGGGCCATGCGGAAAATCCTCTTTCCTCCCGTTCTTTTGAAATAAGTAACCTGAATGATCACTGACAGCGACTCAGCGACGAATATTCCGCCAATAATGATGAGCAACAACTCCTTGTGTAGCATGACCGCCAACGCTCCCACAGCGCAACCAAGCGACAATGAACCGGTATCACCCATAAATATTTTACTCGGATAAATATTCCACCACAAAAATCCGAGACTCGCCCCGATCAACGCCGCTGAGTACACTGTCAGTTCTCCAGCGCCAGGTAAGTAAATAATATTCAAATAGTTACTAAAATCAACACGTCCCGAAATATAGCTGATTGCCGCCCAGGCAGCCGCAGTGATGCCCACTAATCCGATGGCGAGACCGTCAAGCCCATCTGTCAAATTTACTGAGTTTGAGGTAGCGGTAATCACAAAAATCACAATAGGAATATAAAAATAGCCAAAATTTAAATTCAAATTTTTAAAAAATGGCACAGTGGACAAAGCTTTCACGTCAGCAAATGCCGGGTGAAAATAGAGCACGCCGCCAATAATTAATCCCAGCGTAACCTGTCCGACGATCTTGTACCTTCCGATTAAGCCTTTCGGCATTTTCTTGACAACTTTCAAATAATCATCGAGCAGGCCTAAAGCTCCACCCCAGATTGTCGCCAACAAAATGAGCAGCACGTAAATATTGTCCAATCTCGCGAACAAAATCGTCGGCACCAACACGGCAATCAAAATGATTATTCCGCCCATCGTGGGGGTACCGGCTTTTTTCTGATGGCTTTTCGGGCCTTCGGCGCGAATTTCTTCGCCGATTTGTTTTTTCTTGAGAAAATTAATAATGACAGGCCCGATGAAAAGACTAATCAGTAGCGCCAAAATCGCCGCCGAGGCGCTACGAAAAGTGATGTAGCCAAAAAGATTTAGCCCCGAGAGATAATGGCGCAAGGGATAAAAAATATGATAAAACATAGTCTTATCCTTCAAATTTTTCGATGACGAATTGTGTGATTTCCTCCATTGCCATGCCGCGGGAGCCCTTAATCAAAACCAAATCTTTCGGCGCAAGCAATTTCAGCAGATAATTTTTCAAATCGTCCTTCCCTGTAAAATGCAGTGCGCTGGTTTTCATCTTTCCGCTGGCAGCTTTGACCATGAATTCAGCCATCGCGCCAACGGCTAACAGGAAATCGATATTTTTCAAATCTGCACAATACATGCCCACAGAAAAATGTTCACGCTCGCTGACGTCTCCCAATTCGAACATGTCTCCCAAAACCGCAATTCTGCGACCCGACGTTGCCATTTGCGACAGCGTCTCCAGAGCTCGTTTTGCAGAAGCGCTGTTTGAATTGTAGCAATCATTGATAATTTTGATTCCCCCGACCTCGAGTACTTCCATTCTTTTGTCGGCGGACTGAAAAGTTTCCAGCGCCAGCCTAATTTTTTCATCCGGAACGCCAAATTTTTTCCCCACTGCGACAGCAGCTAAGGCATTGTAAACATTGTGCATGCCCGGCACTGAAAGTTGAATTACCAGACCATCGACAATAAAACGGGGATGTCCGGATGAATCCATGCCGACAAGTTCACCCCGGACATCCTTCGCATGTTCAAGACCAAATTCGACAACTTCGGGAACGTGAGGCAATTTTTTCCGCAAATAGGGATCGTCCATGTTCACAAAAGCGCCGCTGCCGGAAATTTCCAGATACTCCCACAATTCTCTTTTTGCCCGATAAACGCCATCCAGCGAGCCGAAAAATTCCAAATGCGCCGGTCCGATATTCGTAATCAAGCCGTAATTTGGCGCGCCGATGGCTGTCAGCCGCGCAATTTCACCGAAATGATTCGTGCCCATTTCCGTAATGGCAAATTCATGCTTTTCATTTAATTTGAGCAGCGTCAAAGGCAAGCCAATATGATTGTTCAAATTACCAGGATTTTTCAGCACATTAAGTTTTTGCTGCAAAACTGCGGCAATCATTTCTTTGGTCGTCGTTTTGCCGTTGCTGCCGGTGATTGCCAAAATGGGGACGCTAAATTTTTTCCGGTAAAAATGACTGATTTTCTGCAATGCACGCAGCGTGTCTGACACAATTAAAAAATTGCCTCGCAGCGAATCTGCGTCCTGTGCGCCGAACCAATCTTTCGCCACGATGCAAGCCAGAGCTTCTTTGGCAACCGCATCCGCGATAAATTGGTGACCATCGAACCGTTCGCCGCGAATAGCCACGAAAATTTCGCCTTTTTGCAGCGTCCGGGAATTGATTCCAACAGCACGAATTTTCTTGTTCAAAACCTGCGCGTCTCCCTGGAACGAACCGCCCAGATTGTTAATTTTCAAAATTTCAGTTAGCGTCAAATTCATTGCAATTCCCGTCATTCAAACGATTTGAAATTAGTCAATGAAATCGGAGGTTCGCATTCGATGATGCAGCGCGCGTCTCTTCTCATTTTGGTTCCCGGTGGCGGAATTTGAGTGACGACTTTGCCGCTGCCACGAACGTAAACTTTCAGGTGATTCTTTGCCAATTCAGAAACTGCCTCGCGTATGGTTTTTCCGATGACTTTTGGAACAAAAGTGTATCGACTGCCCGGACTTCCCAATTTTTTCAATGTCACAATCAACTGCGACGGCGTGTTTTTTTCTTTCGAACGTTTGAAGCGCTGCGCGGCAACGACATCACCCTCATTTTTTTCAATTAATTTCCAGCCATTTTTTCTGGCTATTTTTCTCACCAGATCGATTCTTCTGCCCACAAGCTGCAACATTTTAATATTGTCATCTTCTCGGGGAAGCGAACGCAGAGAATCACCTTTTTCCTGTTTCAAATCAGCGAAACGCAAAATGCGTTTTAAAATTTCTTTGAATGTTGGCGCCGCGACTTTTCCGCCCAAATGACCTTTTTTCGGGTTGTCGATCATCACAAAAATTAACAGTTGCGGCGAATCAGCAGGAAAAAATCCGACGAAAGAGCTGACAAACTTATGCTCGGAATAAGCGCCTAACTGCGTATCATATTTCATGGCGGTGCCGGTCTTGCCGGCAATGCGCAATCCTTTGATGTAAGCGCGCTTACCGGTGCCGTCGAAAACTACTTGTTCCAGCATTCCGGCTAATTTTTTCGCCGTGGAATCGGAAATCACGCGCCGAATGATCTCAGGCTGAACCGGCGGCGCTTTTCCGGTAACTTTATCAAAAGCGCCAAGACAAATTTTTGGCTTCAACAGATAGCCCCCGTTAGCAATGGCGCCGTATGCCATAACCATCTGTAACGGCGTCACTGAAATGCCATACCCGATAGCCATGCCGATTTGCTTGTAACCTGTCCATTTTGTGTAATGCCGCAACTCACCGGACACTTCACCCGGCAGTTCAATTCCGGTTTCCAATCCAAAACCAAAATCCCTCAAGTATTTATAAATAATTCTCCTATTGATTTCCTGAGCCAATTTTGACATGCCAATATTGCTGGATTTTTTGATTACATCAGACAAAGTCAACCAACCGTGGGGAACAACATCTCTGATTTCCCGACCATAAACTCGATAGACGCCATTTTCACAAAAAATAATATCGGTCGGCTTCCTCAAATTTTCTTCCAAAATCGCCGCCATGAACATGGCTTTAAAAGTTGAACCAGGTTCATAAACATCCGTTATCGCTCGATTTCGCCGCTTGTCCGCCGGGTATCTGCTGAATGCATTCAAATCGTAATCAGGAAACACCGCCATGGAAAGAATTTCCCCGGTGTTTGGATTAGATACAATGACCACGCCGGCGTCAGCCTCATATTTTTCCACTGCGGATTTCAGTTCTTCCTCGGCAATCCACTGAAAAGTGCTGTTGATGGTGAGAATGAGATTTTTCCCGGCGCGCGGCTTTTTCACCGGATGCTCAATATCTAAAATTTTATTGCCTCTCATATCCCGATTGTAAAGCGCCAGACCATCGTTTCCCTTGAGATCATTATCTTTTGCTAATTCAATTCCGCTCATTCCATCCATGTCGATATTTGTAAATCCAAGAACGTGGGCAGATAAGCTTCCGTGAGGATAATAGCGTCGTTCCTCCTTGATGACGCGCACGCCGGGAATTTTCAACGAATCAAATTTGGCTGCAATCGCGTCAGAGACAGGTCTCTCGACCCAGATGAAAGACTTTCCGCTCACCAACTTGTTCAAATAAAAAGATTTTTCTTTTCCCAGAATTTGAGAAAAAATTGTTGCCACCGAATCACGATTAGTCACCTTGCGATTATCCAGCCCGATGGAATAAGTCCTTTTATTAACGGCAAGAGGGTTCAAATTTCTGTCGTAAATAATCCCGCGCTGCGACTTCAATTCCGCCTCAAAAATGTATTGCTTTTTCGCCATTTCAATGTATTCCGAGCGATCCACCACCTGAACCTGAAACAGACGAAGCAATAGCAGGGCACAAAATCCATGCGCCAGAATCACTAATGCGACCACGCGGTTCAGACTAATTTGTGCTTTGTTACCTCTTGCTGCCATTTTTTCTCTCAAGAATTGCTAATGAATGACCAGTTCAAATTTTTGCATCGAGAATTGAAGAAAAAGTCTTACGACTAAATTCCGGTGCCGCGTTGGATTTAAGGCGTTAGTCTTTTAAAATCACTGTCCTGATAAATATTTTCCTGCTCGATGACCTCTGTCTTCGGATAAATCATGTGTAGATCATTGACTCCTATTTTTACTAATCGATCCTCGTCTGAAAGCGACAGCGCTTGAGAATTCAGCGTGCCGATATTTTCTTCCAATTTCTGTCTTTCTTTTTCTAATTGATCGATTTCGGTGACTAATTTGACGATGGCGACTTTCTGCCAGACGAAACCAAGCAAAACGATCGCGACGAGCAAAATAAGCAAAATCGATATTAGACTCACAGAAGGACGCTGCAGCCCTTCATTGACAACTTCAAATGTATCGTACAACTTCCGGCGCACCGGTTTATTTTTGCCTCGCATTTTTGCCTCACAAAATTTGCGCTGCTCTGAGCTTTGAACTTCTCGAACGCGGATTCATTTTTATTTCTTCTGCCGTCGGCGTCACCACACGACGCGTCAAGATTTTGAGCGTCGGCGTTTTTCCGCACACGCAAACCGGTAGCTCAGGGGGACACTCACAGGGATTGGCCTGTTTTTTTAGAAATTCCTTTACCATTCGGTCTTCCAAAGAATGAAACGAGATGATGACCATTCTCGCGTCTTTATTCAAATAATCGAGTACATTCTCAAGAAATCGCTTCAAATTGTCAAGCTCTGCATTCGTCGCAATTCGAATTGACTGAAAAATTCTCGACTGCGTTTTAATCCGATCAATGGCCGGAATGACCGCGGAAACAATTTTTGCCAGCTCATCAGTGCGCTCAATCGGGCGCTGAGCTCTGGCTTCGACAATCGCGCTGGCAATTTTCCGCGACCGCCTTTCTTCTCCGTAGGTTTTGAAAATTCGTATCAGGCTCTCTAAAGATTCATTATTCACAATTTCTGCAGCAGTTTTCGGTAGAGATGGTGACATCCGCATATCCAGCGGTCCGGAAAGCAAATAGCTGAATCCCCTTTTCGGCGATTCAATTTGAAAAGAACTGATCCCCAAATCCAACAAAATGCCATCGACCCTCTCAATCCCGATCCGCTGTAAAATTTTCGGTAAATCAGCGTAATTTCCTTTGACAATCTGCGCACGATCGCCAAATTCAACCAGACGCTGCGAAGCAATTTTCAGCGCATCCTCGTCCCAATCAACGCCGACAAGGCGGCCCTCCGACGACAGGTGACGCAGAATTTCGCGGCTGTGACCTGCCCCGCCGAGCGTTCCGTCCACGTAAATGCCATTGGGGTCATGCACAAGATACTTGACAACCTCGTCTAATAAAACCGGAATATGAGTATTATTTTTTTTCACTTTTCCCTGGTATCTCTTTTTACTTTTGCATCAATCTCCCCTTTTGTGCCCCTGCTCTCTTTGACCTTAGCCCTCGTCTCCGGATCCCATATTTCAATATAAATGATAGCGCCAATTATCAGCACTTGTTTCTGGATCTTTGCCAATTTTAAAAGATTTTGAGGAATTTTGATTCGACCCTGATTGTCAATTTTGATGCTTTCTGAATTTTCACCCATTCGAGTCAGAAATTCACGATGATATTTATCGTTTGGAGAAAGATTTTTAAAATAATCCGAATAAATTTTGTCAAATTGTTTCTCCGTATAAAGTCTCAAACATAAATCTTCTTCATCAAAATAAACGATGTATTGGCCATCCGATTCATCTACAGTTAGCTTTCTAAATTTTGAAGGAAGAATAAGTCTTCCCTTTTCATCCAATGTAACTTCATGTTTACCTTTAAGATAGACCATAAATTTTCTCGCATCTTGTACTGGGAACTATACCCACTTTGCGCCCTTTGCCTCCACTTTCTACCATATTATACTAACTTTTTCCCTTATTGTCAAGTAAAATTTTTATTTTTTTAATTTTTTTTCCAAAAATCCATGATAAAGGCAACTTTCTGGGTATTTTTGCCTCTATTTTGCCATAAAAAATAAATAACATTTCCGACAAATTCTAATATTTACGACGGTCAGCTTACTATGAAAAGCTCATTAATTTATTATTTCTCAATGAGTAATATCTATAAATCTTGTCCGGAAAAATATTGGTGGTAGAAAGTGGAGTAAAAATTTGGGGTATCGGGAAAACAATAAAAAAGTTGATGCACTTGAAAAATTTCAATTATTCTCGATAATGAGGAATGAAATAATTTTTACTTTGAATCATTCAGAAAAACAAGTGAGAAGGGAAAAGCAGAAGCCTTTGATTTATGCAGAAAGTGGCTGTTTCCCATTGTTGCCAATAAAAAAAAGGCTCCTCCCTAATTTAAAGAAGGAGCCAACAAATTTTGTTCTTTTTTTATCCTTTCGGTATCGCCGTCATCGTAAATACCATCACAAACAACGCCACCGTCTCAATAATTCCAATAACCATGATATAATTTCCAAATCCTTTCCCCGTTTCCGCGAGCGCGTCGGCGGCTTTTGCGGCGGCTTTGCCCTGCATGTAGGCAGACATTCCCATTGCCAGTCCAGCAAAGAAGCCGATCAACATTTGAAAAAGATAGCTTTCCGCAGGTAAATTCGCTCCCTGAATGGCGTTTCTCAAAATCATTCCGTAAATCGTCTGTGTCAACGGCGCGCCGGCAAAGGCGATCAAAATGAACGGCGCTGCTTTGTTCTGTTGAAATGCGCGTTTCCAGGCTCCGATAGCTGCCATGCCCGCGACTCCTGTTCCCAGCGCCGATCCAATCGCTGCAATCGTCAACGACAAACTCATGTCTCCTAATCCTGCAACCATTATGTTTCTCCTTTCAATCCAATAGTTGAACCCTTCAACCGCGGAATTCACCGCAGTTTTATTTTTCACTTTTTATTTGCAAAAAAACTCGCTAAACTCATTCTTTGAACGGCTGGTACGGCTTGCCCGACCATTGCACGCCGACGTGGCCGGAAAATTCCAGCATGTTCAAACGCACGCCGTGTACCAAAATCGACATCCCGCAAAGCGCCAGATTGATGCCGTGCCCCAGCAACAGTACCAGCGCAGCGATAATGCCGCTCACGACTGAATTTATTCCGGAGCCAAGCGCCATCTGATTGAAACTTTGCGCCACAATCACCGTCGCCAATCCCACGGCGAACAAGCGAATGTAGGACACAACATCGGAAAAAGCGCTGATGATGTCCAGCGGTAAATTCCCCAGCGTCGATAGAATTCCTTTGATAATATTTTTTTGAAAATTGGCAAAAAGCAACACCAATGCCACGCCAGCAATCAACAGCGGCAGTGTCAGCGCCGAGAGATCGCTGCCGAGTACAATATTGTCGGCGATAAAATAGACCGACCCCAAAATCAAAACCCAGCCGATTTCCGCCAGAGCTGTGAGCGAATTTATCCGCTGAAATGCACTCATCAAATGTCCGATGCTCAAATGAACGACGCCGATGATAAAAGTTAATTGCATGATAAATTCACTCGAGCGCGGATTAAAGCTGTAAATATCGTTGATGATAAAAATTTTCAAAAATGGCAATTGGGAAATTTTTTCTGCGCCAAAGTAAGTGCCGGTTATCACGCCCCAGATAATGGTCGTGATGCTGAGCAGGTACATCAGCCGAAAAAAGTCGCGCGATTTCGATTTCTTTTTCAAATCAAAAAACAGCGTGCCCAGCAAAAAAATCAAGCCGTAGCCGGCGTCGCCGACAATCATGGCGTAAAATACGCTGAAAAACGCCAAAAAAACGAGACTGACGTCCTTTTCGTTGTAACCGGGTAGCGTTCCCATGAAATCAAACAACGGCTTGATAATCTCCACCCATTTCGGATTTCGCAGCAGCGTGGGAACGTCCGCCGGCTCGTCGGGATCATCGATCAAATAGCCCCAGCCTTCTTTCTCGGCTAAGCTTTCCACTTTCTCCACTGTTTCGATGGGGCAAAATCCTTGCAGATAAACAATCTCTCCGACTTCCCCCATGCTGTATTTCGCTCGGCTGATTTCTGATTGTTTTTCTAAACTTTGCCGATACTCAATGAGCGCACCGCGACTTCGAGCAAATTCACTCAACTCTTTCTCGATCTTTTTCTGCTCCGATTCAATCTCTGCAATTCGCGATTGAATTTCAACAAATTCCTTCGCCGGAATTTGCACCTCGCGCAGGTCGATCCGGTCATCTTCATCTCTGCCGAAGAGCGCGAGATAGACTATTCCCTGATCTTCGTGGGCAATGTGAACAATTTTATCTTCCGGTATTTCTTTCAGCGCCTTTTTGTCCGCCTGATAAAAACGAACAAGAATTCCGTTTTCTTTCAGCACCTTCAGCGACTCGCCGGAGACCGCGCCCCATTTTTCAAACCAGTCTCGCATCGGAAGCAATTCCGCTTTTTCCGCGGACAATTTTTCCTGTTCCTGATGCAGAGACAAAATCTTCTCTACTGCGCTCGCTGATTTTTCAAAGCTGAGCTTTTTCTCTTTATCAGTTTCAGAAGAAATCAATTTGAGCGCGCGATCGACTTGCTCGATTTTATTTTCAAGCATCTGAATATCATCGGAAATCGGCATCTGCACCGGCTGCAGGTGCAAAACGCCCAACTTGCGTAATTTCTTGAGCGCTGAATCACGATGGCGTTCCGCAAGCAAAATCACAACTTTTTTCATCTTCACAATCATACGCGGCTCACCTCTTTCTTCTTCTCTATCTTTGCCTTGGCAATCTTCCCTCGCACGACTTCCGCGGTCAACTGGTCGCCCAGAAAAATTTGAATGGTACGAATATTTTCTTTCGCCTCAGGGATTTTGACTTCCTCGAACAATTTAATACGCTGAATAGTGATGCGCAATTCTTCGTTCAAAATATGAAGCTGCTCGTTGGCCACTTTCAACTCTTCCCTTTTGCGAATCTGCGCCTTGGCAGCGTCAATTCCCGAATCCACCCAGAGCGGCGTGTCCATCAAATTGTAATCCCGATCTTCAAAATTGACTTTTTCAAAAACCGGAATGTCTATTCCGGCGATGTTATCTTCGCCTAATTGAACGGTTTTCAGTTTGAAGAACTGGGACAAATCAACTTCTTCGGCAAATACATCCACCCATTTGGTGACAGATTTTTCCATTCTCTCTAATTCCGACTGTAATTGATCAATTGTATTTTGCCGCGTGCGGATCTCTACCAGCAGTTGCTTTTTTTTCAATTCCAATGTTGGCAGATAACGTGTGAATCGTTTCAGATTTTCCTTCTGCGCCTTGAGCTCATTTTTGGTGTATTTAATTTTCGCCATCGCTCGCTACCTTTGCTTTGGAATTATCAGGCCAAAATTCTTTGATCAATTCGGAGCGTAAACGAGTTTCTTCCGGCGTAAAACATTCCGCCAAAATTTGCCAGCCCAAATCGAGCGCTTGTTCCAGCGAAATATTCACGGACAAATCCATCATTTCCTTTCTGAAAAGAGTGCCATATTTGAGCAATTTTTGATCCCAACCGCTCATACGGAAACCCATGGAGCGTTTTTCCTCGGTTTCCATGTATTGAGCGTAAAGCTGAATCATGCCATCCATGATCGCGCGGTGGTCTTTCCGACTGCGATCCGCGCTGTTGACATTTTGTTTCAGACGACTCAGCGATCCGAACGGGTCAATGTAGCCGTTGTGCAAATAAAACTGGCCTTCGGTAATGTAGCCCGTGTTGTCAGGAACCGGATGCGTGACATCGTCGCCGGGCATAGTCGTTACCGCTAAAATTGTAATTGACCCCGCTCCTTCAAAATCGACTGCCTTCTCGTAACGCGCCGCCAATTGACTGTAAAGATCGCCGGGATAGCCGCGATTGGAAGGAACCTGTTCCATGGTAATGGCGATTTCCTTGAGCGCATCGGAGAAATTAGTCATGTCGCTGAGCAACACCAGCACTTCCTTGCCTTTCAAAGCAAATCTTTCCGCCACAGCCAACGCCAGATCCGGAACCATCAAACTTTCCACGATAGGATCAGACGCCGTATTCATGAAAAATATGGAGCGAGAAAGGGCTCCTCCCTCTTCCAGCGTATTTTTAAATTTCATGTACTCGTCATATTTCAGGCCGATGCCGCCCAAAATAATCATATCCACTTCCGCCTGCATTGCCACGCGCGCCAGCAACTCGTTGTACGGCTCGCCGGAAATGGAAAAAATGGGCAATTTCTGGGACACAACCAGCGAATTAAAAACATCAATCATGGGAATATTGGTGCGGATCATGCGTTTAGGAATGATTCGCTTCGCCGGATTGACGCTGGGACCCGCCACAGGAATCAGCAAATCTGTCAATTGCGGCCCTTTGTCGCGCGGATTGCCGGCGCCGTCAAAAATTCTGCCCAGCATGTCATCAGAGAAAGTCACTTCCATGGGTCGTCCCAAAAATCGCACCTCGTCATTCACGGAAATGCCCCGGCTGCCAGCGAAAACTTGCAGCGAAACCATGTCGGCCTCGATTTTGATCACCTGAGCCAGAGATTTGCCGCGGCGCGTCGTTATTTCCGCCAATTCTTCGTAACTCACATCGCTCGCTTTCACGGCAATCACATTGCCGCTGATTTGTAAAATTTTATTATAAACCTTTCTCATTTCCCGAGTGCTCCTTTATTAATTCGTCTATCGCCTGTTCCTGTTTTTTGAACTCGGCCGTCTCCATGTCAATATAATTCCAATCAATGAAAAATTGACGCAAGCGATTGAATAACTTTCGCGCGTCGTCTTTGTCTTTTGATGCAAAATTTGTATCCAGAACTCTCTTTACTTTATCAAAAATATAAATTTGCCTGTCCTTGCTCGTCGCAGCGTCCACTTTGTCAAAAGCATTTTGCTGCAAATAGACGTTGTCCAAAAATTCTGATTTCAAATAATTTTGAAAATCCTCAATGGACGTGCCTTCTTCGCCGACAACCATCATCATTTGCCCGACTTCATTTCCTCTTCTCAACATTTCCTGAGATTCAAATATTTTTTGCTTATCAATAAAACTATCGTATTTACTCCAGCTCTCCAGCGGATGAATCGAAGGAAACCGCCGCGCATTGGCGCGATCCCTGGACAACCCGAGAAAGGCGCCGACCACTTTCAGTGTTGCCTGTGTTACAGGCTCCTCGAAATTTCCGCCCGCCGGACTCACTGTCCCGCCAATGGTCAAACTCGCCATTTTTCCGGTGTGCAATTCCACCAATCCCGACCGTTCATAAAATTCAGCAATTCTCGATTCCAGATATGCCGGAAAAGCTTCCTCGCCGGGTATCTCTTCCAATCGCCCGGAAAGCTCGCGCATCGCCTGCGCCCAGCGGGAAGTGGAATCCGCCAGCAGTAGCACATCCAATCCCATTTGTCGATAATATTCTCCCAGCGTTACTGCGGTGTAAACCGATGCCTCGCGCGCCGCCACGGGCATGGAACTGGTATTCACAATGATAATTGTTCGATCCATCAAAGTTTTTCCCGTGCGCGGATCTTCCAGTTCGGGAAATTCTCGCAGCAATTCAACAACTTCACCGGCGCGCTCGCCGCAGGCAGCAACGATCACAATGTCCACCTGTGCATGACGACTGAGAATGTGCTGCAACACTGTCTTTCCCGCGCCAAAAGGACCGGGGATACAAAAAGTTCCGCCTTTTGCCACCGGAAAAAAAGTGTCAATAATTCTCGCCTGCGTCACCAGCGGCTCCGTAGGAACGATTTTGTCCCGATACGCAGTAATAGAAATTTTTACCGGCCAGCTAAATGTCATCGTGATATCATGTTTGTGACCCTTTTCGTCTTTGATGACGGCGATTTTATCGGTAATCTTATATTTTCCTTTACCGGCAATCGACTCCACCGTGAACTCTCCGGAAAAATAAAAAGGAATCATGATCGCATGTTGAAAAATTCCTTCGGGCACATGGCCCAGAGGAATACCCGAAACCACAACGTCCCCCTTTTTCACTGCCGGGGTAAATTCCCAAGTCTTTTCTTCATCAAGAGGCGGCAATTCCACGCCGCGCGGCAGGAAAAATCCGTACTTTTCCGCCAGATGGGGCAACGGATTTTGTAATCCGTCGTAAATCTGTCCCAAAAGCCCGGGACCCAACTGCACCGAGAGGAGCTCGCCGCTAAATTCCACATCATCACCGACTTTCAAACCTTTAGTGCTCTCGAAAACCTGCAAGTACGCCACACCGTCGCCGATGCGGACGATCTCCGATTTCAAACGTTCTTCAGCTTTAATAATATATGCCACTTCGTTCTGCATGATATTTCCGTCAAAAGCAACGGCCACCATGTTTCCGCTAATTCCCGTTATCTTTCCTGTCGCCTGACTCATAAATTACCTCGTATAACTTTTGAAATTTTTCCAATCCTTTTTCCTTATTAAATGTACCATACCGCTGCAAAATCTGCAATTTCAGATAGTACAAAATCAAATATGCTAAATCGAAATGGTGTTCCCGCTGCATCTCATCCAGCAATTTCCAGCGCAACTCCAACAGCTTAATTTCAACTTCCAGCGGATTTCCTTCTTTGATCAGAGATGGCGGGACAGAGGTGAGTTTGTAATCGATGTTTTGTTTTTTTTCTTCGCGAAATCGAGCCAGGTCCGTACGGAGCGCTGACTCAAAATGTTGAAAATCTCGCAAAACGCGGGGACTTTTGGGGTGCACCAGATAATCATTAATGTCAACCCGAGACAAAATTTGAAGATCTCGCGCCGACATCCATTTTTCTGCTTCACTCAAAAAATATTCAACTGAAAGCTCCGGTTCTTTGCTAAAAAATAACGTCGGTAACTCAGCCACCAAGAAGTAATATTTATCCATCTTTTCTGTCCAGAATTTCTTTCAATTTCGGGTTCATCAACGATCTCATCACGTCAATTATTGCATCATCACTAAAATCATAAAAAACCTGATCTTCTTTAATGCCAACACGAAATCCGCTGCTCACTTCACGACTCACGCGCAAAGAAATTGTATCTTTGATTTCCTTTTTCAAACCTTTAAATAGCAGCGTCTCCAATTTCTTTTTGTCATCTTCGCTGACAATCACGTCCACGTCGCGGCCTTTCACCCAGTCGGTCACTAATTTCTGAATCAGCGAAGCCATGAAATCAGGCTTCAGCGTCGCGTCCACTTCCCGCTTGAAAACCAAATCGAATGTCGCCAAAATTTTCTCTTTCAGCAGCAGTTCCGTATCTCGCGCCGCCTGATTAATGTCAGCTTCGGCATTAGCTTGAAAATGTGCCGCCTGTTCCTTCCCATCTTCAACAATCTTCTCTGCCTCTTTTTTCGCATCGGCGACAATTTTTTCCGCCTTTTTCTGTGCGTCGCGAATCAACTCATCAGCGCCCTTTTTTCCTTCCTCGATTCCTTCTTTTCTGATCTTTTCAATCAGGCTGTCTAACTTGACATCCATCGATCTTCCTCCTGCATTTATCATAAAAAATCCGCTCTCAACAAAAAAGCCTGATAATTTTTTTGTTACGATTTATTTTTGTTCATCGCCGCCTTTGCCCAGCGAACCGTGATCGCCAGCCCGACCGGAATGCTGAGCAACAAGCCGGCGATCCAGCTTTCCATTAATTTGCTCAGTACGATTCCCGCTGTAATTGTAGCGGCTAATCCAAACCAAATCCGAACCCTCGCTTGCGATGAATATTGTCCCATTTTATCCCTCGATTCCGTCATTTAAGAGAAACCAAAGAATACTAAATTTCTCTAAAATAAGCAAGCGTTTTTTGTGGTTTTTCATTTTTTAATATCGAGGCGTCGCAACAAAAAAAGACAAAATAATTATGGGTAAAATAATTTTAAAGTCCCAATAATAGTGAGTCAAATTTTTTCATTCCCTATTTTTCTTCCCGAGAGGTGAGTTTAAAATTAGTTTCCCATTTGCCTTTCCATTTTTCAACGAGCGTATCACGCCGCCCATTTGATCTAACTGCTCAATCAGTCCGTTGAAAATCTTCAAGTATTCCGAAATCAGCGGATCATCGCTCTGATACGGATAACGAATCTGGTGATCGATTTCGCTCCAGGCTTCTTCGAGAATAGTTCTCATCTGAATTTCCACGATTTGTTCCGCTTTTTTATTCTGGCAAATGACCAAATAATGGATCGACTGATAGCCATAAGGGTGGGTTCGGACAATGCAGTGATTTTTGCTATATTCGCGGATGATTTTCTCATCAGTGGAGCAACCAACATAAGCTTTGGGCTCCGATTTCAGCGGCCACGTGGAAGTGATAAATTTATGGATGTAAATCCAATCCCGCTTAAACAAATGAATGGCGCGAACGCCGATGAGATCTGTAATAATTTCGGAATAATTCAATTCATCGATTTGCAGTTCCGGATGCTCCATCTTTTTACGAATGATTTTCTCAATCAGATGATCCGGATCTTTCAAACGATATTTTACAAAATGAATATGCGGTGTCTGACTCAATTCCCCGGCAACATATTTTGCTGTCGGCAAATGAGAATCCCGAATGCCAGCATAATGATCGTAAATTTTATTCAGTGTTTGCCAGGAAATTCCTAAACCCGCTAACTCTTTGCCTGTCAATGAATATTTTTCCAGAAATCTCTGCTTCTCAAACATTCACCCAACCCATACTGTTCAAAATTCTTGATTTTCACCTCACCAACAGGAAAAAGTTCCGTGCAGTTCATCTATTCTAATCTATGATCCCAACTCGCCACAGCCGCAAAAGCAATTTTCAATCGATTTTTAAATTGGACATAGCAACGCAGTGCTTTGCATTTTGCTTTATTGGGGACTAAAGTTTTTTTATCACTGGGATGGGAAGCAATTCCGAAAACTTAGTAAATTGAGTGAGTACCAACAAAACTAATGAAGCAGTTAACTACTTATTTTATATTTTGTTAACATCACAATAAATGCGGTGCTGGTTCAATTTTCCCTTGAATAATCACTATGATTTATCATGGTGTTCGATAAGCTAAAGAAAAAATCCGTCAACCGTTTCAACGGTTTTTTAAGTTTTACCCCCTTTTCCGTAGAGTAAAAATAGATAACATTATTAACATTAATAGGTTAAGCTATACATAAAAATAATTTATATGAATGACCAGTTGAAATTTTCCCAATATTTCAAAATTTCAACTGGTCATTCATATTAGTAAAGGAGCTATTGCTCTTTTCTTTATTTTTTATCAAAGAACACCGAAAAAAGTCTTATTCTCGAAATATTTTTTACGTTTTGCTTTCAATTGCTGAAAAAAATGCCCGATCCTTACCCCAAAATGCCAAATTGGCGGTTTGAGAAAAGGGGCTTTTTAGAGGGGACTCATAGTTAAATAAAAGAAATTATGAAAACCAAATTAAACCACA
>JAADFU010000199.1 GCA_013152715.1 Calditrichota bacterium | reverse complement strand
CCGGAAATTTCCGACGCGGAATACGATCGGCTGATGCGCGAGTTGCAAGCGCTGGAAAATCAATTCCCGGATTTGGTCACGCCCGACTCTCCGACGCAGCGCGTGGGCGCGGCGCCGCTGGAAGCGTTCGAGCCTTACGCGCACACCACGCCCATGCTCAGCCTGGATAACGGCTTTGACGAAGGCGAGATTCGTGAATTTGAATCACGGCTAAAAAAAATGCTCCGGCCTGGCACCAGTGTGGAATATGTCGCCGAGCCAAAGTTTGACGGGCTGGCAGTCGAACTGATTTACGAGAACGGTGTGTTAACGGTTGGCGCCACGCGCGGCGATGGCATTGTCGGGGAAAATGTCACGCAAAATATCAAAACGATTAAATCCGTGCCGCTACGATTGATCGACAGAGAAATTCCGCCGCCGGGGAGACTGGAAGTCCGCGGCGAAGTTGTTTTGCCAATTCAGGAATTTGAAAATTTAAACCGTCAGCGCGAAAAAGATGAAGAGCCGCTTTTTGCCAACCCGCGCAATGCCGCTGCCGGCTCGCTGCGGCAGTTGGATCCTAAAATCACTGCGAGCAGGCCTCTGGATTTATTTTTCCATAGTCCGGGACAGGTGGTGGGTTACGAATTTCATACGCACTGGGATTTTTTGAATACCATTGCCAAATGGGGGCTCAAAGTTTCTCCGCTGAAACAGCTCTGCCGCTCTCTGGACGAAACTTTTGCCTTTTATTCCCAACTCATGGCAAGGCGAGAAAATCTGCCCTACGAAATCGACGGCATGGTCATCAAAGTGAACGATATGGCGCAACGGGCAACCATCGGAGAAAAAACCCGCAGCCCGCGCTGGGCCATTGCCTACAAATTTCCCGCGCGGCAGGAGATCACGCAAATCATCGACATCATCGCGCAGGTTGGCAGAACCGGTACGCTCACGCCGGTAGCGGTGATGAAACCGGTTCGTATTAGCGGCGTGGAAGTCAGCCGGGCCACGCTGCACAACCAGGACGAAATCGATCGCAAAGATATTCGTATCGGTGACTGGGTTGTGGTGCAGCGTGCCGGTGACGTCATTCCGGAGGTCGTGAAGGTCATCGAAAGCCGCCGTACCGGAAACGAAAAAAAATATCAGCTTCCGGACAAATGTCCGGTCTGCGGCAGCCACGTGGTTCGGCTGCCGGACGAGGTCGCCCATCGCTGTCAAAATATGTCCTGTCCGGCGCAGCTCAAGCAACAGATTAAGCATTTCGCCAGCCGAAACGCCATGGACATTGAGGGCATTGGCAACAAGTTAGTCGATCAATTGGTTGATTCCGGGCTGGTGAAAAATGCGGCGGATTTGTATTTTTTGACAAAAAAACAATGGGCAAATCTGGATCGATTGGCTGAAAAATCAGCCAGTAACATTATTGAAGCATTGGAAAAAAGCAAACGTATCTCGCTGGATCGTTTCATTTACTCCCTGGGCATTCGTTTTGTCGGCGAACATGCGGCAAAATTGCTCGCCCAACATTTCAAATCATTGAAAAAACTAAAAAAAGCGACCTACGAGGAATTGCTCGAGATACACGAAATTGGTCCCCAAAGCGCGGGCAGCGTCGTGGAATTTTTTAATGAACCCAAAAATTTGCAGACGATCGAGCGACTGCTGGAAGCGGGCGTTACGATTGAAGAAGTGAAAGAGTCCGACGCCGGAGTAAAACCGCTCGCCGGAAAAAGTTTTGTTTTCACCGGAGCGCTGGAAAATTACAGCCGCCACGAAGCAGAACAGTTAGTGGAATCGTTGGGAGGCAGAGCCACTTCGTCCGTCAGCCGTAACACAAGTTACGTTGTCGTGGGAAAAGACCCGGGCTCGAAAGCAGAAAAAGCCCGGCAGTTGGGAGTGAAAATTTTGAATGAAGAAAAATTTCGAGAGATGGTTAGCAAATAAGCGTTTTTTTCTAAACTAAAATTCGGGACAAAAGTGTACCCTTACCTCGGATGTGGCGCACACTTGGAATACAATTAAATAAAAAATTTATGACAGAATCCGCCAACTTTTTACTGCCTGTTCTCAAATACTTTCTGAACACGCTCGTGCTCACCCTGAAAATTATTCTTGGCTCATTTTTCCCGGTTGTTTTTGCCTGCTTCGTTTTGAATTTGCTCGCAAAAGAACAAAACCGTCGCCTCTACCAAATTGGCGGCTGGAACGCGCTCATGACTACGGCGTGGATTGGCACGCCGGTGCATGAACTGAGTCATTTTCTCGCCACAGTAATTGCGAATCACAAAATTGTCGATTTGCAGCTTTTTAAACCCAACAAACGAACGGGCACACTGGGTTACGTCAGCCACAGCTACCAAAGCGACAGTTTTTACCAGGCGACATTTGGCAATGCCATTGTCTCCATTGCGCCGTTTTTTGGCGGCGCCTTGGCAATTTATCTGTTGAGCAGTTTTCTTTTTCCGGACTTCTCTCTTTTCTCCGATGCCGTGCCTAAAATCAAATATTTTCCCATTGACAAAATTGCTGAACAGGGCAGTTTGTCCGCTTTTTTTCGGTCACATCTTGACTTTTTCGGCTATCTCATTCATGTCTTTTTTTCGCAGCCGATGCTCCACAGTTGGAAATTGTATGTCTTTCTGTTCATCATGTTCGGCATCGCCAACCATCTGTCGCCCTCGGGGCCTGATTTTGACAATTTCTGGCAGCCGTTGGCGTTTTTCCTTTTTGGCATCTTTCTGCTCAATTTGGCGATTTATCCGCTGATTAAAAATCCGGGACATTTGATGGGAACGATTTCCGACTATCTGTTTTTTTTCATGCCCATCCTTTATTTGGCAATTTTTGTCAGCCTTATCTGGCTGGCGATCACTTACGTGACTTATGGCGTGATCAGCCTCTTTCGCCGCGGTTAATCAAACAACTCATGCAGCACATCAAGGGCGCGTTGAATATCGTCGCTGTCAACCGCCAGACTCGTCACAGCGCGTACCAATGTTTTGCCGAACGGGACTAACAAAATCCCTTTCCCCGTCATTTTTGCCACAACTTCTTCCGCAGTCAAACCCGCGTTAACCACGTCGAACACGACGATATTTGTTTCCACGTGTTCGGGATTGACGTCGAAATTTGAAATTTTAGCAATTTCACCGGCCAATTTTTTGGCATTCGCGTGGTCTTCTGCCAGACGCTCCACATTGTGATCCAGGGCATACAGTGCCGCCGCTGCCAGAATTCCCACCTGACGCATGCCGCCGCCCAGCATTTTTCTGTTTCGATGCGCTTTTTCGATGAAAGATTTTTCGCCGACAAGTATGGAGCCGATCGGCGCGCCCAATCCTTTGGAAAAACAAAACATCACTGAATCAAAATATTGAGCATAATTTTTTGGTTCCAGACCAGTTGCCACGCACGCGTTGAATAATCGCGCGCCGTCCAGATGCATGCGAATGTTGTGCTTTTTGGCAATTTTGGAAATCTCTTTGATCTTTTCCAGCGGATAGATGGCGCCGCTGCCGCGGTTGTGCGTATTTTCTAAAATGAGCAGTCTCGTCTGTGGAATGTGCACATTTGGCTGACGGATCGCGTTCTCAATTTGCAGCGGCTCAAGAATGCCGCGCGTCCCGGGCAGCGGATTAATTTGCACGCCTGCCAGCGCTGCAGCGCCGCCGACTTCGTAGTTGAATGTGTGAGATTCGCGTTCAACAATAATTTCGTCTCCGGGCTGCGGGTGCGTCATAATCGCCAGCAAATTTCCCATAGTCCCGGAAGGCACAAACAGCGCCGCCTCTTTGTCGAGCATGTCAGCCACGCGCTCCTGCAGCAAATTCATCGTGGGGTCGTCGCCAAAAACATCGTCTCCCACTTTCGCCGCTGCCATTGCCCGGCGCATTTCCTCGGATGGCTTGGTCACCGTATCGCTGCGCAAATCGACAATTTTATTCATTTGCTTCCTCCGTCTTTATTTTGCCGCCGGGTAAGAACCTAAAATTTTAATAAACTCGGCGATCTCCTTCAAATGCTCAATGGCATTTTGACAATTTTTATCAGTCAAATTTCCTGAAAAATCGAGATAAAAAAGATATTGCCACGGCTTGCCGCGCAAAGGCCGGGATTCAATTTTCAGCAAATTAATGTCGCGCAGGAAAAAGACGCTGATGCTTTTGAAAAGCGCGCCAGGAATATGGCGCGTGGAAAAAACGATCGAAGTTTTGTTCGGCTCGCCGAAATGAATTTCTTTTGCCGAAATAATTAAAAATCGGGTGTAATTTTCCTGAAAATCTCCAATTTCTTCTTTCAAAATGCGCATCCGATAGTCTTGCGCTGCGAATTTGCTGGCAATGGCTCCGGTGTTTTTCAGATTTCTTTCCGCAATTAATTTGACGCTGCCTGCCGTGTCGTACGAGGGAATAAATTCGATTTGCGGATTTCCCCGAATGAAATTCCGACACTGATCCAGAGCTGCCGGATGGGAATAAATTTTTTGCAATTGATTGAATTCCACGTCCCTCGGCGCAATCAAGTGCAATGAAATGCGCAGATTCACTTCGCCGACAATTTGAATGCCGTCTTCCACCAACAAATCATAATTGCGGTGAATGCTGCCGGAAGTTGTATTTTCAATGGGGATAATTCCCAATTCCGGTTCGCCTTTTTTCACAGCTTCAAAAACATCTTCAAACGTCGGCTTCGGGTGACAAATTGTGTCTCCCTCTAAAAACTTCTTCGCCGCAATTTCACTAAAAGCGTAGTGCTCTCCCTGAAATGCAATCTCGTAGTTGTGATTCACGTTCTTCAGCCCGAACTTTCTGTCAATAATAAATTTAAAAATATGCCTTTTCACATCAAATAAAAACTCAAAACTCGTAACTCGAAACCACAAAAAAACGCCCCGAATTTTCTTTAATCGAAAAAAGGGGGCGTTTATGTCAACTTCAAATTACTGATTAAGTTTGAACCATTGCAAGGCGATCAATGTTTTCGCATCGTTGATTTTGCCATTTTGCATCATTTTAAATGCCCGCTCAAATGGCATTTCAACAACGCGAATATCTTCGCCTTCGGCAATCACACCGCCTCCTGCAGAGGTTTGTTGCTCCGGGGAAATTTCCCCGTAAAAAAGATAAATAATTTCATTGCTCGCACCCGGGGAAGGATAAAAATGAAAAATTGGCTGCAAATTTTGCACGGAATATCCTAATTCTTCCTGAATTTCCCGTACAATCGTCTGTTCCGGCGTCTGGCGACTTTCCACTTTTCCGGCGACAATTTCTAAAATCCATGCCCCTTGCGGTTCTTTGGTGTAAACCGGGTAACGAAATTGCTTCACAAACAGAAATGTTCGCTTCGCCGAATTCACAACAATAGCTGCCACCGAGTCGCCTCTGTCCACATTCAGCCGAATCAGTTCCTTTGTTAACGAACCATCAAACTTTTCATGTTGAATAACGGAACGGTCTACCCGCACAAAATCGTCCAGCAGCCGTTCCTTATTTTTCACAATCACTTTCATCTACCGAATCGCTTTATAGTCCAAAAACAGTGAGTAACACGACATTTGAAAAACAAGATGGTAAATTGCCAGCAACGCAGTGAAGACGGTCACCTGCGTGATGTCATTCATGTAGCCCACGAGCCAACTGGCAAAAAAGAACGTCGCAGAGGCAATGAAACTGATCAGCATCGTCGAATAATAGAAAACGTTGCTCTTTTTGCCGGGCGCGGGAATACTCTGTTTTTTCCAGAGAAAAGCCGAGCGCGCAATATCATCGGGAACACGGCCATTAACGATATAAAATTCTTTTATCTGATTCATGGCTTCGGCGCTGCCCCACCACGCCTGACGCAGACGAATCATGTGCATAAAATACAGCCAGCCGATGATGTTCAAAAATATCGCCAATCCGATTAAAAAAGAGCCTTTGATGCCGGCAAGTTCTGTCAGGTCCATGTCCAAAACGCGGGCGCCGATGAAAGAAACTACCGCCCCTGTGATGAGCAAAAAGAAATTGATCATCGAATGCCTATCATCCATGGCTTGCCTTGCCGTCTCGCGAATGTATTCGAACTCTTTCTGCATAATTGTGGAAAATTCAAACGTATTTTCCTGAAGTCGCGGGTTTTTGAGCTTTTTAATCTGATAAACCCTGGATGCCGTCATTTTGCGATAGGCAAAATAAGTGATGAAAATGAACAACTGTATAACGATCAGAAAAATTACCATAGCCTGTTGATGAAACTCAGGCCGATACAGGAACGCCGTAAAAAGAAAAATCACATTGACGGCGATGACGATGGCGATAAAAATCGCGCGTTTAAAAGAGCTGTCCATCGTACAAATCATACTACACTCCTTCACATTGATTGAAATCGATTAATTGAGATACCTTGTGCATGTGAGCAGGAGCGGTGTGTTGCAATGGTAAAAATTTCCCGGGTCTGCAATGACTTTTTCCTTCGATAAAAATTCCTCCATCTTTTGGGTTAAAAATGCACCGGCCGAATCTTCCGGCAAAGCAATGCCATCATTTGGCACTGACAAATTGCTCGACAAAATATTTCGGCGTCAAATATTCGCCGGTCGCGCGCTTGATCATTTCATTCCAGACGTAACGGTCGCCCGGTTTGAACACGTTTTCTTTGAGATACTTTCCGATCTCCTTTTCGCCGACGTAGGCGATGGTCTTGGCGGATTTTGCTTCCACAATTTGCGTAGCGATGTAATGATGTAATTGGGAAGCCAGAAGTTCGCCGAGCATGTAATTGTGATAATAAACCGGCGCAATGGTGAAATGAATTTTCGCCGCCCAATCCGGGGCATTGCGATGAGGCGGACGTTTGATCATTTGATATTTTTCCACCAGATCCCACCAAAGTGTATTCAAATCCTGATCCGGATTCTCGTACAGCGCACGCTCGAAACGAAACATCACCTGACACCAGCGGGCGAAAATGAGTTGCTTCAGCGCCAGACTTTTGTCCACCACCGCGGCGATTTGGTTGCGTTCTTCATCTGACAAATTAATCATTTTTTGCAGCCAGTAAGCATTGCGCGACAATCTGCCGAACATCATGGCGATGGCTTCAGTCGTGAAACTGTGCGCCGGCTCGCGCAGCAGAAATGGCAAATCCCGATCAATGTATTTGTCGTACACCGCGTGCCCCAACTCGTGCAGAATTGTTTCCATCCACTGCTCGTTATTTTGCAAATTCGCGAGCACGCGGATGTCGCCGCTGCGGTCGATGTCGGTGCAAAACGCATGGGGATTTTTGCCTTCTTTTTCGTACAAATCGCTGCGTTTCAGAATAGCGTCTACTTCCAGATTGATGGAATAGTAAAAATCCCGCGCCAGCTTTTTCACATCCTGATCCGCGTAATATTTGTCCAAATCAACCTGGTAAACCAACGGCCCTTCCTGAAAAAACGGATCGTGATAATGCCAGGGCATTAGTCCCTCGGCGCCGATGCCGTAGTATTCCGCTAAAATACTATCCAGTTCGGCTTTCATCTTTTTGAACGGCTCGCGCGTCAATTCGTCCAGTTCATCGAAAATTTTGGTGAGATCGTCTAAATTTTGCTCGCCCAAAGTCAGCGACATCACGTAATAATTGTCAAAACCTAACTGGTGCGCGGCAGCGTTTCTTAGTTTGACCAGTTGAATCAAGTCGTCCGCTACCTGCTGACCGACCTGTTTACTCGCCATCCAGGCTTCGCGTCGCTTACGGGAGTCGGTTTCTTTTTTCAAAATTTTTATGATTTCATTATCGGTTACCTTTTTTCCGTTCAACGTCGCGCGAAAAACGCTAAACTTGTTCTCCACCTCGCTGCTTTTTTTGACCATCTTTTCCAGCAAATCCGGATCAACTTGATTCCCCAGATAAGCATTGTAAAGCACTTCCAACTGGCGCTTTTTCAGTTCATTTTTAATTTCGTCCGACTCTTTCAACTGTTTGACCAGAGCAAATTCCGCAGAATCGGCGTAAATTTTCCGGTAAATCAATTCCAATTTCGCGTACCGGTCGTAATCTTCTTTTTTCCCGGAAACCGCGGCGTTCCAGTAAACCGTATTCATCTCAGTGGTGAGAGGCTGAATGACCTTGAGATGCTTTTCCAAAAACTCGTCAAATTTTTTCTCCATGGGATTCCTTCCACATCCAAAAACAAGGGTAATAATCACTGCTAAAATTAAAAAACGCCCCATGTGTTTCATACGACCTCCCAGACAATTATTTCTTGCAACATTCCTAACGAAATAATAAGAAATAATATCGTTAAATTCAAGTCTTTTTTGATGATTGGGCACATATTTTGGCAGCGGAAAGCGATATTTTGATGTCAAAGAGGTTACATCCGTTCAAAAAGAAAATTTTCCGATTTTGAGATTTCTATTGATTTTTTGCAAATAGATTGTTAATTTCCATTTAAAGAAGAAAATGAAACTTTTTATCCAATCAAAATTTCATGCCAAGATCATTAACCCGCCCAATTCTCTCTCATTATTTTCATTTCTCAATGCCCGGGAATATTTGTCCAATTCTTTGGCTCAATTTATTGACCTTCCTGTATACTCACTTTGCAAGAGATGATTTTTCAAAAAGTCTAATTCTTTTTTTTGCATACCCAAAATCGGAGGCTTGTTATGAAAAAATTTCTAATCTCGTTTTTGACTTTCTTGCTGTTGTTTAGTCCTTTAGCAGCAAAAAAATCTTCCCAAAATCTGATCTCTTCAAAAATCGTTTCCGGTTTGAAATTCCGCAGCATCGGGCCGGCATTTACTTCAGGACGTATCGCTGATTTCGCCGTAAATCCGAAAAATCACAGCGAATGGTACGTGGCAGTAGCTTCCGGTAACATCTGGAAAACCGAAAATAACGGCACAACTTTCAAGTCGGTGTTTGACAAGTACGGCGCTTACTCTATTGGCTGCCTGACAATTGATCCCAATAATCCCAATGTGATCTGGGCGGGAACCGGCGAAAATAACAGCCAGAGAGCGCTGGGTTACGGCGATGGCGTTTACAAGACTGAAGACGGCGGGAAGTCCTGGAAAAATATGGGGCTGAAAACCTCGCGCCAGATCGGCAAGATTCTCATCGACCCGAGAAATTCCGACGTCGTTTACGTGGCTGCCGAAGGCTCGGTCTGGGGACCCGGCGGAGAAAGAGGATTGTACAAATCAGAAAACGGCGGTAAAACGTGGAAAGCGATTCTCACAATTAGCGAAAATACTGGCGTTTCCGACCTCGCTATGGATCCGAGAAACCCCGACGTGATTTATGCGGCATCGCACCAAAGAAGACGCCATGTATTCACAAAAATCGACGGCGGGCCCGAAAGCCGTATTTACAAAACCACTGACGGCGGAAAAACGTGGGTCAAACTCAAATCTGGCCTTCCCGGCGGACATGTCGGGGCAATTGGGTTGGCTGTTTCTCCGGTGAATCCCGATTACGTTTACGCCATTATCGAAGCCGAGGGCAGCAGCGGCGGATTTTTTCGCTCTACGGATCGCGGGGCTTCCTGGCAGAAAATGAGCGGTCACGTCGCTAACAGCCCGCAATATTACAATGAAATTTTCTGCGATCCGGTCGATGCGAATAAAGTTTATTCCATGGAAACAATTGCCCAGTACACGCTGGACGGCGGCAAAACGTGGACCGCAATCGGGAATCGTTTCCGCCACGTGGATGACCACGCGCTTTGGATTGCGCCGGAAGATACGCGACACTTGCTTATCGGCGGCGACGGCGGAATTTACGAAACATTTGACGCCGGAAAAAATTGGGTCTTCAAATCAAATTTGCCGGTCACGCAATTTTACCGCGTGGCAGTGGATAACGAAAAACCGTTTTACTACGTTTACGGTGGCACTCAGGACAACAATAGCATGGGAGGTCCCTCGCGAACGACATCCTCCTTCGGCATCGTGAACGATGACTGGTTTGTCACCAATGGCGGCGACGGCTTCTGGTCTGCCTGCGATCCGGAAGATCCGAATATCGTCTATGCAGAGTCACAATACGGCGGCATGGTTCGCTACGACAAACGCAGCGGCGAATCCATCAGTATCAGACCCCAGCCGCGAAAGGGCGAGTACACTTACCGCTGGAACTGGAACACACCGCTCTTTGTCAGTCCGCATTCTTCCACGCGAATTTACTGCGCAGCCAACAAAGTTTTTCGCAGCGAAGATCGCGGCAATACCTGGCAGGTAATCAGCGACGACCTGACGCGCCAGATCGACCGCAATAAACTACCGCTAATGGGCAGATACTGGAGCGTGGACGCTGTGGCTAAAAATGCCTCGACCTCGCTGTACGGCACAATTGTTTCGCTGGCGGAATCTCCGCTGCAGGAAGATTTGCTTTACGCCGGAACAGACGACGGATTGATTCAGGTCACCGAAGACGCTGGAAAGACCTGGCGGAAAATTGAAAAATTTCCCGGCGTGCCAGAGACAACTTACGTCAGCGATATTCTGCCGTCAAATTTTGACGCGAATGTTGTTTACGCGTCTTTTGACAACCGCAAACGGGATGATTTCAAACCCTATATCTTGAAAAGCACGGACAAAGGCAAAACCTGGAAGTCCGTCGCCTCAAATCTCCCGAAAAACGGAACCGTGCATACCATCCAACAGGATTTTGTCGATGCGAATCTTTTATTCGTCGGCACTGAGTTCGGTTTCTTTTTCTCGATTGACGGCGGCAAAAATTGGACGCAGTTGAAATCAGGTCTGCCGACGATCGCCGTGAGAGATATTGCCGTTCAAAAACGGGAAAATGATCTCGTGCTGGCAACTTTTGGCAGAGGATTTTATATTCTTGATGATTATTCTCCGTTGCGCTTGTTGTCAAAAAAAATTATTGATAAAGAGGCAGATATCTTTCCAATAAAAGACGCGTTGATGTTTGTGCCCACTCGCGGAAAAACAAATCAGGGCTCGACCTATTTTGCCGCGCCTAATCCGCCGGTAGGTGCAGTTTTCACTTACTACTTGCAAAAGGCGCCGAAAACTTTGAAACAGAAACGCAAAGAAAAAGAACGCAAACTTTTCAAAGAGAAAAAATTTATTCCTTACCCTTCCTGGGATCAGTTGCGCGCAGAAGATAATGAAGAAAAACCTTATCTTTTATTCACTATCTTCGACAGCGAAGGAAATATTGTCCGCAAAATTCCAACTTCAGCGAAGAGCGGAATTCATCGGATTGTTTGGGATTTTCGTTATCAGGATCCGAGTCCGATCTCACTGCGCAGCAACAAATACAATCCGCTCTCTACCGGGCGGAGTGGCCTTCTGGCAGCGCCCGGCGACTACAAAGTTTCCATGTCGCTCAGCGTTAATGGTAAATTGAAAGAACTGGTGCCGCCACAGGAATTTAAAACCGTGGCGCTGGACAACACGACTCTCCCGGCCAAAGATCGCATGGAACTGGTGACGTTCCAGAGCAAAGCGGCGGAACTTTATCGCATCGTTCAGGGGACAATTAACGCAACGCAGGAATTGGCAGAAAGAATCGAGTACATCAAACAGGCAATTCACAATTCCCCAGTTCCGGATTCAGAACACATGGCAGACGCCAGGGCTCTGGAAGCCTCAGTCGATTCTTTGCTGATCAAATTCGTCGGCGACAGAACCATCAGCCGCCGCAACGAAAATCCGCCGACTTCTCTTTCGAGCAGATTGCGGACTATGGCTTACACGCATCGTCGCTCCACTTCTGACATCACAACTACGGAGAAGGACGCTTACAAAATCATTAAAGATGAGTTTGTACCGCTATATCAGAAAGTAAAAGAAATCCACGATGTCCGCCTGCCGGAATTGGAGAAAAAACTGGAAGCCATAAAAGCGCCCTGGACGCCGGGGAGGCTGCCGGTTTGGGAAGAGAAATAGCTTCTATTTATTGACAATTTTTGTGAAAAACTAAAAAGAATGCCTTTCGCACCAACGCAAAAGGCATTCTTTTTTTTTCAAAGGAGAACAAGCAAAGTGGCTTACTTCATCAAAATCAGTCGTTTCGTCTGGGAGATTTTTTGGTTGTTTTCACCAAGATAAACAACTTTCAGTAAGTAAATACCGCTGTTCGCCTCGATGCCGTATTCGTCACGACCGTTCCACATCATTAATTTTTCTCCGGCCATGACTTGCCCGTCGTTCAGGGTGATCAACTTTTGCCCGCGGATATTGTAAATCGCCGCGAATAACATGCCGTTCTCCGGAATCTCTAACTTGATTTTTGTTTCCATGTTGAAAGGATTCGGATAGGGATTTAACAACTGAAATGTAACTGGTACTGTTTTGACATCAAATTTTTCTTGAGATGGGTCATCATTCCTTTTAGCAATGCCTATTATTTCCAGTTTTACGGCATCCGCGACAATTGGCGCAGCCACCGCATTAATCTCTACAACAAAATCTCCGCTGAAACTAAATACGCCTAACTCTATCCATTGGCTATGTACGGCCTTTTGATCTAAAACAAATTCACTC
>JAADFU010000198.1 GCA_013152715.1 Calditrichota bacterium | reverse complement strand
GTGAAAGATTAAAAATTTCCTTGCTAATTTTAGCGGATTGTCTTATATTTTTAGTTACAATTTCTCAAAATGATAAATTGATGTTGAGCCCGAGAAAATGGGGAAGATTCGAACTTTTATCGCGGTGGAAATTCCGCAGGAAATCCGAAATCAAATAGCTTCTTTTCAGACTGAATTGAAAAAAAATGGCGGCAAAGTCGCCTGGGTCAGGGCTGAAAATATGCATTTGACGCTGAAATTTTTGGGAGACACCGAAGAGAAGCTAATTGATGAAATCGGAGAAAAATTAAAGACGGCTGTTCAGGGAAAGGAGCCGTTTCGGATTCGAGTGAAAGGAATCGGCGCTTTCCCCAACTTTGACCGGGCGCGCGTGTTCTGGATTGGTGTGGACGAAGGCGGCGAAAAATTGGCAGCGCTTGCGTCGCAGATCGATAAACAGGTCTCGCACTTAGGATTTGAAAAAGAGAAGCGTAAATACTCGGCGCATCTGACCATCGGCAGAGTGAAAGACAGCCGCAGCATCGATTTAGTGAAGAAGCGAATATTAGAAAACAAAGATTTTTCCGCCGGTGAATTCACGGCAAAATCGATATTTTTGATCAAAAGTCAACTGACCGGCGCCGGGCCGATTTACACGATTTTGAAAGAAATTAAGCTCGGATAGCGGCTTCAATAATAGCGTCAATGCAATGATTTGAAAATAATGCAAGACCGTTAAGGGGCAAAATAATTAAAAAATAAAAAAGCTTTGAGCCTTTGCGTTTTTGAGGCTTAAAAAATCCAACAATAAATTTATTGGAGAAAAATTATGGCAGACGATTTGTCAGAAAAAAAGAGAGCGCTTGATCTGGCGATTTCTCAGATAGACAAACAATTCGGCAAAGGCTCTGTGATGCGGCTTGGAGACAATCGCGCCTTTGACACTATCGATACGATTTCTACCGGTTCGATTTCTCTGGACGCCGCGCTGGGTATCGGCGGAATTCCGCGCGGCAGAATCGTGGAAATTTTTGGTCCGGAATCATCCGGCAAAACGACGCTGGCGCTGCACGTGATCGCAGAAGCGCAGAAAACCGGCGGCATGGCCGCGTTCATCGACGCCGAGCATGCGCTCGACGCGCATTACGCCAAAAATCTGGGCGTGGACACGGATAATTTGCTCATTTCCCAGCCTGACACCGGAGAACAGGCATTGGAAATCGGTGAGACGCTCGTTCGCAGCGGCGCCCTGGACGTTGTGGTCGTCGATTCTGTGGCGGCGTTAGTACCGCGCGCGGAAATCGAGGGCGAAATGGGTGACGCGCAGATGGGTTTGCAGGCGCGTCTCATGTCGCAGGCGATGCGGAAATTGTCCGGCGCCATCAGCAAATCAAACACCTGTGTCGTATTTATCAATCAGATCAGAGAAAAAATTGGCGTGATGTTCGGCAATCCGGAAACCACGACCGGCGGTCGCGCGCTGAAATTTTACGCCTCTGTTCGCATCGACATACGACGCATTGCCGCTATCAAAGATCGCGAAAATGTGATCGGAAATCGCACCCGAGTCAAGGTCGTCAAAAACAAAGTGGCCCCTCCGTTCCGCACGGCGGAGTTTGACATCATGTACGGCACAGGCATTTCCAAAGAAGGCGATGTCGTCGATGTTGCCGTGGAACACGATATTATTGAAAAAAGCGGCACCTGGTATTCCTACGGAAATGAGCGCCTGGGACAGGGCAGGGAAAATGTGAAGCGATTTTTGCAGGAAAATCCGGATATTTTTCAGGATATTGAGGTAAAGGTCCGCAAGGCGCTGGGAATTATTCCTGTGGAAGAAGATGAAAAGTCTCAGCCGAAAGAAGAAGAAAAGTAATTTCAATTGCTTGAAAAATTAGCCTGAAAATCGAATTTGAACCATGGCCGAGAGCAAAGAAAGAACAGTCACTCAGATCGTTGTCCAGAAAAAGCGCAAAAACCGCTGTTCGATTTTTTTGGACGGAGAATTTGGCTTTGGTTTGCATCAGGATGTGGTTTTTAAATTTGGTTTAAAAAAGGGGGATGTTTTAGATGATGAGCAAATTGAAAAAATTATTTTCGCCGAAGAAAAGAAAAAGGCGTTTGATCGCGCCATAAAAATTTTGTCCCATCGCGACCGTAGCGAATACGAAATGCGCCGCCGATTGCTCGACGTCGGCTACGAAGAAAAAATTGTTGAGCTGGTGATGAGTGATTTGCAACGATTGGGTTTGATTGATGATAAAAAGTTTGCCCGGCTTTTTGCCCGGACAAAAATGGCGACAAAACCCATGGGCAAATTTTTGCTCAAAAGAGAGCTCAAACAAAAAGGCATCGCCGAAGAATTAATTGAAAAAACAATTGCTGAAATTTATCGGGAAAAAGACGAATTTCAGGTAGCGTTGCAACTGGCAAATAAAAAGAAGCGTCAATTTAAAAGTCTTGAAGAAGCAAAAGCGAAAAAGAAAGTGAGTGATTTTTTAGCGCGCCGGGGTTTCAGTTGGGACGTTGTCTCTTATGTGCTGGAACACTGGCAGGAAATAGATGAGGAAATTTCTGAAACGTAAACAGTTAATAAGGTGAAGTAATGACATCGAAAGAAATCAGACAATCGTTTATTGATTTTTTTAAAAATAATGGTCATAAATTCGTACCGAGCTCGTCGGTTGTTCCCTTTGAAGACCCGACGCTGCTTTTTACCAACGCCGGCATGAATCAATTCAAAAATATTTTTCTGGGCATTGAAAAACGCGATTACAAACGCGCGGCAAATACGCAAAAATGTATTCGCGTCAGCGGCAAACACAACGATCTCGAAGAAGTGGGAAAGGACACTTACCACCACACTTTTTTCGAAATGCTGGGCAACTGGTCGTTTGGCGATTATTATAAAAAGGAAGCCATTGGCTGGGCGTGGGAGTTGTTGACGGAGGTCTGGAAATTACCGAAGGATAAACTCTACGCCACGGTTTTTCGTGAAGACGATGAAGCCGAAAAATTGTGGCGGCAGGTGACGGACATTGATCCGACGCACATTGCCCGATATGATGAAAAGGACAATTTCTGGGAAATGGGAGAAGTCGGCCCTTGCGGCCCTTGCTCGGAAATTCACATTGATCTGGGGCCCGACGCCTGCGATAAAAAGCACGTCGAAGGTCATGTGTGCGCTGTAAATGGCGGCTGCGCTCGTTACATCGAATTGTGGAATTTGGTGTTCATCCAGTACAATCGGGAAAACGACGGCTCGTTGGTTGAACTTCCTTCCAAGCATGTCGATACCGGAATGGGATTCGAGCGTATTGTGGCTGTTATGCAGAAGGTGCGTTCGAATTATGACACGGATTTATTCACGCCCATCATCGAAAAGATTGCTGAATTTTCCGGCAAAGCCTACCACGACGGAAGTGACGGCATGGCGCACCGCGTCATTGCGGATCACGTTCGCGCGTTGACTTTCGCCATTGGCGACGGCGCTCTGCCGTCTAACGAGGGGCGCGGCTACGTGCTGCGGAGAATTTTGCGGCGTGCGGCTCGTTACGCGAGAACGCTTGATTTGCGTGAGCCGGTCATTTACCGTCTGGTTCCGACGGTGGTGGATATCATGGGCGATGCTTTTCCGGAAATTAAAGAAAAACACCAATACATTTCCATGGTCATCAAGTCGGAAGAAGAATCCTTCGGCCACACTTTGGATCGGGGCATTGATTTGTTTGAAAAATTAGTCGCGGAATACAATAAAAAAGACGTGAAACAAATTTCCGGAGAGGACGCCTTTCGCTTGTATGATACGTTTGGTTTCCCCCTGGACTTGACGCGGCTGATGGCGGAAGAAAAAAATATGACCATCGACGAAGCCGGGTTCGAGCGGGAAATGGAAAAACAGCGCGAGCGCGCCCGAAAAGCCGGGAAATGGGATTATGGTCTGGACGTGAATTGGGACGACTGGACAAAACTCGGCGATGGCAAAGATTCTGAGTTCGTCGGTTACAAGAAATTGGAAAGCGACGCTAACATTCGTCTGTTCAAACAGGAAATGAATTACGTCTATTTGGTTTTGGACAAAACGCCGTTTTATGCCGAATCAGGCGGCCAGGTCGGAGATGTCGGCGAAATTCAGGGCGATGGTTTTGTGCTTGCTGTGGAAAACACTGTGAAGCAAGGCGATAAAATTGTTCACATCGCCAAAGGGGAATTTCCTGATTCCGTAAAAAATCCGATTGTGCTTGCCAAGGTGAAACGGAATCAACGAATGAGCACGGCGCGAAATCACACGGCGACGCATTTGCTGCAAGCGGCACTGCGCAAGGTGCTCGGAAATCATGTGAATCAGTCCGGCTCGCTGGTGACGCCTTTCAGACTGCGATTTGATTTGACGCATTTCGAGCGCATTTCACAGGAGCAGTTGAGCGTTATCGAGAAAATAGTCAATGATAAAATTCTGGAAAATATGTCTGTGGAAGTGTTTCACAAATCATTTGATGAAGCGAAAAAAATGGGCGCTACTGCCTTGTTCGGCGAGAAATACGGCGATCAGGTGCGCGTAGTCAAAATCGATGATTTCAGCATGGAACTCTGCGGCGGCACCCACGTAACGAACACCGGACAAATCGGCTCGTTCAGAATTGTTTCCGAGTCCAGCGTAGCAGCGGGCATTCGCAGAATCGAGGCGGTGACCGGCGAAGAGGCTTATTTGCAAATGGTCAAGGAGCGCGAAATTCTTCGAGAAATGTCCGATTTGCTCAACGCGCCGGAAAATGAATTGACAGGAAAAATCTCGGCAGTGCTCGAAGAGAAGAAGCAACTGGAAAAAGAGTTACAAAAATCTCGCATGCAATCGTCGACGCAGTCAATCGACAACTGGGTGGAGAATGCGAAGCAGGTCGATGGCTTCAAGCTGGTTGTCAACTCTGTCCGTCCGAGTTCAGTGGATGAATTAAAACAAATGGGCGACGTCTTGCGCTCGAAAATGAAAACCGGCGTTGGCGTGCTCGGCGCTGTGGTGAATGATAAAGTGAATTTTTTGTGCGTGATCACTGACGATTTGATTAAAAATAAAAATCTAAAGGCCGGAGACATTGTGAAAAAAGTCGCTTCCATTGCCGGGGGCAGCGGCGGCGGCAGGCCTCACATGGCATTGGCTGGCGCGAAACACGTCGATAAGCTCAACGATGCGCTGGCTGAAGTGGAGAAAATTGTACGCGACCAGGTTGAAAAGGGATAGCCGCATGACCACGTGGGAGAAGCTGCTGGCGATAAAAGAACAGCGCGGTGCCGGGTACATTATTCTCATCGATCCGGACAAACAATCTGCCGGGGAAAGCATTTCGCTGGCAAAAGAGGCAGAAACTGAAGGCGCCGATGTGATTTTTGTCGGCGGAAGTTTGCTTTCCATGCCATTTTTCGATAAATTAATTGATGAATTGAAAGAAAACGTGACGCTGCCGGTGGTGATTTTCCCCGGCGGCGTGCAACAGGTTTCTCCCCGCGCGGATGCGATTTTGTTCATGTCGCTCATCAGCGGCAGGAATCCGGATTTTCTCATCGGCAGGCACGTCATGTCGGCGCCGGTCATCAAAGCCACGGGACTGGAGACGATTGCTACGGGCTACATGCTAATTGAATCCGGCATCTCGACGTCAGCGGAATTTATGAGCAACACTAAACCCATTCCGCGCGATAAAACGCAGATCGCCATCGCTCACAGTCTGGCGGCGGAATTTTTGGGCATGAAATTACTCTATCTCGAAGCCGGCAGCGGCGCGCGCATGCCCGTGCCGGATGAGATGATTTCCGGCGTGGCAAAAGTATGTCAGTCGCCGTTGATTGTCGGCGGCGGCATTAAATCCCCAGACGTTGCCCGGCAAAAAGTCGCCGCCGGCGCGTCATTTATTGTAACAGGAAATGTTTTGGAAGGAAATCGGCGAAACGGAATGATAGCTGAATTCGCGAAAGCGATTCATTTGAAATAAATGGTAGCAACGCCCCTGATCTCCATTTCTCCAAACCTGCAATCGTGCCGTCTTCTTTCTGTTTGTGAAAAATGATTTTGAAAAAGGATTGGAATTATGAAACGTGCATTAGTGGACCTCCATTCTCACATCTTGCCCGGCGTTGACGACGGAGCGGAAAACTGGGATCAGTCACTAAAAATGTTGCAAAATGCAGCGAATGAGGGGATCAGGAAAATCCTGGCAACGCCGCATATTTTGAGCGAACCACATTTTCGGGAAGAAAATAAAATTGTCAACATTTACGAAGAATTAAAAAAACGCGTCCGAGAACAGGGCATCAAAATAGAAATTTTTCTCGCCTGCGAAATTATGGCGCAGCCGGACACTTCTCTCGAACACCGCATTGCGACATTCAATGATAACAAAAAATATTTTCTCATCGAATTTCCCATGAACAGCATTCCGCGTTTTGTACCGGAGAAGTTGTTTGAGTTTGTTACGGATGAGAAAATTCCTATTATTGCCCACCCGGAAAGAAATTTTGGTTTTCGGCAGCGGCCTGATTTTGTTTATGATTACATCCAGCGCGGGAATTTGATGCAGGTGAACGAAGGCAGTCTGCGTGGGCGCTTCGGCAAAGAGATTCAGGAATTTGCGATGCAAATGATAGAGCACAATTCAGTCCATTTCGTTGCTTCCGATGGTCACAAAGTTGATCGCCGAACAGTTACTTTGCGCGAGTGTTACGAATTGGTTGCTGAAGAATTTGGCAAAAAAATGGCAAATTTGCTGTTCATCGAAAATCCGGAAAAAGCGATTTTGGGTGAAAAAATAGAAATCGACGAGCCGATCCCCATCGCGCGGCAGGTGAAAAAAGGAATTTTGCGCCGGCTGAAAGAGATGAGGGCAAAATAGTTTCGAGTCTTGAGGAAGTGGCAACGTTGAATTATAAATTGCGAACATTGAACTGATGGAAATTGTTTACGGAAAAAATCCCATCCGCGAGGCGCTGGCGGCAAAAAAGCCGCTCAACAAAATTTTTGTGCTGCGCGGCAAGAAATCGCCTTCGGACATGAAAATTATCCAGCAGGCGCGGCAGGCGAAAATTCCCGTCCGCGAAGTGGATCGGCAGAAATTGATCGAATTGGTCGGTCATGACGGGCATCAGGGATTTGTGGCTTTGACCGTTGATGTTCAATATTCGGAATTAGAAGATATTTTTTCTCTTGCCGAACAGCGGGAAGAAAAACCCCTGATTGCGCTGCTTGACGAAATTCAGGATCCCCACAATCTGGGCGCCATCATTCGCTCCGCCGAAGCGCTCGGATTTCATGGCATCGTTATTCCCAAAGACCGCTCCGCCGGGCTATCCGCCACAGTGATGAAAACCTCTGCCGGCGCCGCGTCTCATTTGCCAATCGTCCGCGTGACCAATTTAGCGCGCACAATGGACGAACTCAAATCTGCAGGAATCTGGATCGTCGGCGCGGATCAGGACGCCGAGCAAACAATTTACGCGGCAAAATTTCCGTCGTCATTAGCCGTGGTCATTGGCAGCGAGGGCAAAGGCTTGCGCCGCCTGGTCAGAGAAAAATGCGATTTTCTGGTGCGCATTCCTTTGTTCGGCAAGGTGGATTCGTTGAATGCGTCTGTTGCTGCCGGGATAATTTTTGCTGAGGTGAGGAAAAAAATAGAACACGGATTCACACGGATTTAGCGCTTGTCGCGGATCTTTTGTTTAATCCGTGTGAACCCACTTGATTCGCGTGCATCCGCGTTCCGGAAAATTACCCGTTCCTCAGCGCTTCAATTTTGTCCGCCAATTTCGCTTTTCCCTCATACGTGCTCACGTCAACGGAAAAAGTGGGATCAATTTTTTGCACCTGCAACAAGCTATTGGTGAAATCCTGCAAGGCAAAATAGCTCTCCGCAAGCACCAGGTAAACGTCCACAATGTCGATATTGGCGTCGTGAGAAAAATCCCAGTTGGGATCATTGGCGACTACTTTATTGCCGTCCTGAACCGCGGTTTGGTAGTCCTTTCTGGCGTGGGCTAAAAACGAATTTCCCGCCAGCGCGTCGTTGTAATTGGCGTCCAGATTCAGGCATTGGGAAAAATAGCTGGCGGCGTCGGACAGGTTCTGCTGACGCGCGTTGGTCCAGCCGGCGCCGTTGTAGGCGTCAACGTAAGTGTCGCTGGCGCGGATGGCTTCTTTGAAATTATTCAGCGCTAACGTGTATTCGCCGTTTTCGAACTGAGTCCAGCCGTCGGCGGTGAGCTTCTCCGGCGAGTAGTTGGAAGGCTCGGTTCCCACGTCTGATTGGCAGGAAAAAAACAGTCCGATGGCAATGACGATAACGAGGAAAAAAGGTATCTTCATTTTTCTATCTCCTGTAAAAATATTTACCTGGTTTATTTTTAGCCGAAAAAATTTTACTGCCAAAAATTCAAATTAACAATCATTTAATTAACAAAACTTTTCGTGTTTGACTCGCCTTACCCGCGGAAACCTGAATGAAATAAACGCCGCTGGCAACAGCCATTTTATTTTCATTGGCGCCGTTCCATAAAATTTGATGGAACCCGGTCTCTTGCCGCTCATTGAGCAAATCGGCAACCCGTCTTCCCTGAATGTCAAAAACTTTCACCTTTACGACAGCCGCTTCGGGCAAACTGTAGCGGATTGTCGTCGTTGAATTGAACGGATTGGGGAAATTTTGATACAATCGAAGTTTTTCCGGTATCCGGCAGGCCACGTTATTTTTGTCATAAAAAAGCGCAAAAGCGCCGTTCCGAGTGACTGTTGCGCTGACGACGCGAGTCCTGAGATCAATTTTGGTTTCCAGAGGCATCAGTTCGCCTAATTCAAGGCGATAAATTGTCAGATGATTTTCGTCTTTACCTTGTAAGATTTGATCATCATAAGAAAATGAAATTGTAATTGGTTTTGAAAATTGTATTTCACCGGGATTGACAAAGTAGGTTTGCGTGAGCTGATCCACATCCGCGTGATTTTCTACAGCGTTTTCCTTCATCACGGTCAAATATTCATCGCTGACAAGAGCCCGCGCCGGCACGTCAATTTTCAACCTGTCGGCGACGAAAGCGCCCCCGGTCAGGGTTTTCAGCAATTTGATGTAGAAATATTTGTAAAAAGTCTCGGAGGACTGTCCTTGAATTGTCGCAGTGACTGTGACCGTGGCAATGCCATCGCCGGAAAGAACGTATTCTCCTTTGTACAATGTGGACTGTAGTTGCGCCATGGCAATCGCTGTCGGCTGCTGATTTGCGACGGCGACGGACACAGACGGCGTCGACGCCAGCGCTTGTTTGCTGATGAGAAAAAGATCGATGTACTGCGTGAACGCCGGATTTTGAAAAATAGATAATTGCAGATTTTGATCGGAAGAAATTTGTTGCGCCTGCTGCACGGCGTGCAGCGCGTGCAATTTTCCGTAGCCCCACTGGGCGTTTGGCGTGGTTTGCACAAATTGATCCCGGAAAGCGGCGGCGACGATTGCATCTTTTATTTGAGAAGCGTCGAGAGTGGGATTCAGTTGAAACATGAGAGCCACTGTTCCTGCAACATGAGGCGCGGCAAAGCTTGTACCTTGGCTCAAAGCATGCTTGCCGTCGCGGGCGATGTAGGCGTTGGGATAATTTGACTGGCCGCTTTTGAACATGGAGTAGCTACTGCTTGGCGGCGCAAAGTGAGAATAGGACGCAGCAATGAGTTCGCCCGGTGCGCAAATTTCCGGCTTTATGCGGCCATCCCGCGTAGGCCCCGGGCTGGAAAAAACGGATGATTCTCCCAGCGTGAGCCCTTGCATGTAAAGGGAGTGGTTATCCAGATCGACCCACTGATATTTTGTTACGTAGGAACCCACAGTAATGGCAGTGAATGCGGTGCCCGGCGTGCCGACAATCATCGTGTTGTCGATTTGACTTTTAAATTCAGCTTTCATGCTCGATCCGGCGACCCAAAAATCGTATCTTCCGCCTTTGCCTTCAAGAATAATTTTCCAGTCTCCCGGCTGAGGCGTTTTGTTCTTATTGAAATCATAAACTTGAATTTGAATTTGTTTGTCGCCGTTCAAATTGCTGGGACCTCCGCGGGCATTGGAAACATAAATCGCTCCTTCGTCTGTATCCTGTCCCATTTCGTTGTTGTAGGAAACCCAGCCGTAAATATTGTTTCCCGGCGTCTGGATTTTCAGCCGATAGTTGTAACTTGGTTCGTACCAGCCTTCAATAATCACGTAATCGTCGTAGTTGCTGCTATTTGCCGTATAGGGAGGAATGTAAAATGAGATTTCCTGTCTGGTGTAGCTGGACGATGTCGGAAACGTGCCGCTGGCATGAATGGCAGAGCCGCCATCGTTTCCTGCTGATACAACAATCGCTTTGCCGCGGATTCCGGAACCGGTGATTTGATCGATGACTTGTTCGGACAAATCACGCCCATCGTGAGGGCCTGAACTAATGCCAAGACTCAAATTTGTGACGTAAGGCATGTTGTAAACCGTGGCCATACTGTCGATGAATTTGATGGCGTTGATGTAATCTGTTTCCACAAAATTACGGCTTCCCTGGTCGCGCGTGGCTTTGACAATGATCAGGCTGGCTTCCGGCGCAACGCCGACGTAGGTTTTTGCAGGAATTCCGTTTCCGGTGGCGCTGCCATTGCCGGCGGCGGAACCGGCGACATGTGTCCCGTGGCCCACAACATCGTCCGTTTCGATGGCGTTGCCTCCCTGCAAAGCGGCGTTAATCTGGCTTTCTGTGAATAGCGTCCCTCCGAACGGTCCGGTTCCGTCCAGCAAATTATCACCATTTTTGTCGCCGGGATTGCTGAAATCAAGAATTGCTTTGATGCGCGTAGTGCCGTCTCCGTTGCGGAAATCTTCGTGCTGCCAGTCGATGCCGGTGTCGACAATGCCGATCAGCACGCCGTTTCCTTTGGCGGAATACTGACTCCAGACTTCCGGCGCGTGAATGCCGGGAACGCTGACGTCATTTTTTGCCTGCGCGACTTTAGCGAGTTGGATGTACTGAATTCCCGCATGGGGAATGATTTCGGTCAAATTTTCTATTCGCACTGCTGCGGAAACAATGTCGGCAAAACGAGCGAAAACGCGGATTCCCATTTGATTGAGTTCTTCGTGGCTCAGCGTGGTTTTTATTAAAACATTTATCCATTGCGCATCGGGAGCCTTTTTCCCCAGCGAGAGCTTAGCGATCAAGGGCTGCGTTTCCGGATGTTCGATCAGCAACGCTAAAGCAGGATCAATTTTTCTGAAGTCTGCTTTGCTCAGTGAAGTTGCAAAAAGTGAAGCACAAAGTAGCGAAAAAACGATAACGGTAATTGTGAATAGTTTTATTTTCATTTGAGCTTCTCCTTGATTTTGAAGTTTGAGTTACCGGAGTCGCGTGGCGTGGCTTTGAAAGTCCGCTCTGCCCGAATGTGATCGACGAATTTCATTTTCGCCAGATCGACAACTCGTTCGGCGGGCAAGCTGGCTGTGAAAATAGGTCCGATATTGGCGAGGATTTTAATTTGTTTCTTTTTGAGCACATCATAGTGCAAATCAGTTAAATCTTCATTGACGCGAAAAACGACGGTGATCGGTTTTTTTCGCTCGTCGGTTTTCTCGAGATTCATCAACGTAGCGCGCAATTCCGGCGAGACTTTTTGGTAGGCTTCCTGATCTTCTTCTTTACAACCCCAAAAAGCAAAGCCGATTATCAGTGAAAACAACAAAATTCTGACGGGCATGATTTACCTCTTTTTTTGAGTTTCGGGCAAACGGACTATGAACTGCTACCAAAATATAGCACAAAAAAATCGAAAAGGAAACGATTTTTTTAAAAAAAGCAAAAAATTTGTAAAACCAAGAATCGAAAATTTCGCTATTTTGGGTTTAAAATTAGATGCGGCAGCTTGGGGAGCGGTTCGCAGAAATTTCGCAATATCAGCTTTACGCTAAAGTGCCATGTGTCATTTCATTTTCTGAAAAATAAAGCAGAAAGAACAAAATAGCACATGGCACAAACGAAAAGATTCCTATTTGATTTTTTTCTCGTAAATGCGATACGTCTTGTAAATTTTCGCGCCGATATTTTTCAGCGCTGTGTTCATGGGGTCGTTGATTTCCAGTATCCAGGAAAACTCTCCCCAATGGTAACCTTTCTCCAGAGCGCGGCGGTAAGTCTCGACGTAAAAAATAGAGTCGATTCCCAGATGCCGGTACTCCGGCAGCACCCCCATAATGATCACGCGAAGACGATCGATTTTTCTCGCATGATAGAGCAGCTTAAAAATGCCGAACGGAAAAAGCCGTCCGTTCAGTTTTATCAGCGCCTGGTTGATATCCGGACACGCCAGAGAAAAACCGATCGGCTCGCCATCCAGCTCGGCAAAATAGACCAGGTCTTCATCGATGATTTGCACCAATTCTTCGGCAATATGATCGATTTCGTGATCCGTTAGCGGCACAAAGCCCCAGTTCTTCTCCCAGGCTTTATTGTAAATAATTTTGACTTTGGCAACTTCGTTTTTGAAGTCTTTTTTATTGATGGGCCGAAAGGTAAATCGGCTGCGCTTTTTCAAATAATCAACGGCCCGAAATACGCGGTTGGAAAAAGGCATGTTGTTGGCGTCCATGTACCAGGCCCAGAGATCCATGGCTTTCGTGAAACCGTATTTTTCAATGAAACCCTGATAATACGGCGGGGTGTG
>JAADFU010000197.1 GCA_013152715.1 Calditrichota bacterium | reverse complement strand
TAATGAATTGAAAATATGATTTTACATTCATTTTTTAAATCAATAAAAAAAGAATGGCTCTTCCGCGCCATTCTTATTTTTATCCCTCTCTTTCTCATTTTACTCCTTGAATTTTCCCTGCGCATTTTTAATTACGGTCCTGATCTCCGCCTTTTTGTGGATCACCCTGATTTCCCGCAGTATTATCGCATCAATCCGCAATTGGGTTTGCGCTATTTCCCGTCGTTACGTGTGCAACCGGAGACATCGTACGATGTTTTGCTGAAAGAAAAACCGGAGAATGGTTTTCGCGTATTTGTGCTTGGAGGTTCTTCTGCTTTTGGATATCCCTACGGAAAAAATATCGCTTTCTCTTCTTTTTTGAAAGATCGGCTCAATGATTTATTGCCCGAAAAAAATGTGGAAGTCGTCAACCTTGCCATGTGTGCGGTGGGTTCGTATTCGGTGCGGGATATCGGACTGGAGCTTTTCCGCTATCAGCCGGATGCGATTTTGATTTATGCCGGGCACAATGAATTTTACGGCGCTCTCGGTGTCGGCTCCTCGGAATTTGTCGGCAAGTCACGCGGTTTTGTCAATTTTTATTTGAAGCTTCGCCGCTACAAAACATTTCTATTGATGCGCGACCTAATTGTGAAAATTCGCGGCTGGATTTCTCCGGCAAAATCAAATCCTGACGTCCGCCTCATGGAACACATGGCAGCGGAGAAGTTGATCCCGGAAAACAGCGAGCTTTTTCGCAGGGCGGTGGAAATTTATCAGGGGAATTTGTTTGATCTAATTGACAAAGCAGAAAGAGAAAAGGTGCCTGTTTTTCTCGGAGAACTCGTGAGCAATTGGCGGGATCAGCCGCCATTTCGATCAGTGTTCGCTGATTCTGCTGAAAAAGAGGCTTTTAGCAAAGCAAGATTGTTTTTTGATGAAAAAGATTTTCAATCTTCCCAAAAAATTCTGGATAGCCTGATCGTGCGAAACACCAATGCTGCCGATGTCTTTTTTCTGAAGGCTCGCTGTCTGGAAGCGCTGGGGCAACCAGATTCATCAAAGAAATGGTATTTGCGCGCCAAAGATGCCGATGCGCTGCGTTTTCGCGCGCCGGAAGCGATCAATTTTGTTTTGCGAATATTAGCCCGGAATAGTTCTGCGCAAGTGGTTGGTTTGAAATCAATTTTCGCTGCCCGGTGCAAAGACGGAATCATCGGAAATGAACTGATGACCGACCATTTGCATCCCAATGTGCAGGGATATTTTCTCATGGGCAAAGCGTTTTTTGAAGCAATGAAGAATTTTTATCCCTGGGGAGAAAATCAAAAATTCGGGACGATTGCAGCGGATTCAATTTACCGGAAAAATGCCGGAATCACGCGGCTGGATGTTACAGAAGGCGATTTTCGCATTCAAATTTTGAAAAATGGCTGGCCTTTCACAAACAAACCGACGTCGACGGCGACAACAAAATGGGATCGTGACGACGTCGTCGAGAGAACAGCAATGGAAATAATCAGGGAAAAATTGACTTGGGAACAGGCTCACGTTGCTCTGGCGGACTTTTACATCAAACAAAAAAAGTTCGATTCAGCAATTCCGGAATACCAGGCCCTGATTAAGAGGACGCCTTACAATGTGTCTCCTTATTTGCCAGTGGGAAAAATTTACATGCACTTGCGCCGATTTGCTGACGCCGCCGCTATTTTTCAAAAATCTGTCTCCATTGAAAAAACACTGTTCGGCTGTCAGGGCGCCGGCGAAGCCTTGCTTCATTTGAACAAGCCTGAAGAAGGATTGCCTTATTTGACTCAGGCTTTGCAAATGGACAAAAGAAATCCCCTGACTCTGTATTTGTTAGCCAAAAGCTATTACAGAGCAGGGGATGTGAATTCTGCGAAGAAATTTACCTCTCAATTGGCAGAAGTCGCGCCTTCTTTCCCGGGTCTACGGGAGATGCGGCGTCTGCTTTCAAAATAGCTTACCACTGTCCATCTTGCAAATATTTGTCAATGGCAACGGCAGCTTTTTTCCCAGCGCCCATTGCTAAAATCACGGTAGCAGCGCCTGTCACAATATCGCCGCCGGCGAAAACGCCTTTTTTGCTCGTCTTGCCGGTTTCCGGATCCGCGACGATATTGCCCCACTTGGTCAGTTCCAGGTCTTTCACGCTCTGCGTGAGCAGCGGATTTGGTCCCTGGCCGATGGCGATGACGGCAACTTCCACCTCCATGGTGAACTCCGAGCCTTTGATGGGCACGGGTCGGCGTCGTCCGGACGCATCCGGTTCGCCCAATTCCATGCGAATACATTCCATCGACCGCAGCCAACCTTTGTCGTCGCCGATAAAGCGCGCCGGGTTAGTGAGCAGATTGAATTCAATTCCTTCTTCTTCCGCGTTGACGACTTCTTCTTCACGGGCGGGAAGTTCTGTGCGTGAACGACGGTAAACGAGATAGACGTGTTCGGCGCCCAAACGTTTTGCCACGCGAGCGCTGTCCATTGCCACGTTGCCGCCGCCGATAACGGCAACTTTGTCAGCCAGGCGAATCGGGGTGTCGTATTCCGGAAAACGATAAGCTTTCATCAGATTGTTGCGCGTCAAAAATTCATTGGCGGAATAAATTCCGTTCAAATTTTCGCCGGGAATGCCAAGGAAATAGGGGAGACCGGCGCCCGTTCCGATGAAAATCGCTTCGTAGCCTTCTTCGAACAGATCGTCCATGGTCATGGTCTGGCCGATGATAGTATTCACTTCAATTTTCGCGCCTAATTTTTTCACGTAATCGACTTCAACTTCGACAATGCGTTTGGGAAGACGAAATTCGGGAATACCGTAAACCAGCACGCCGCCCGGTTTGTGCAGCCCCTCAAAAACAGTCACATCGTGTCCCTTTTTGGCGAGCTCTCCTGCGACGGTCAAACCTGCCGGTCCGGCGCCGACCACAGCGACTCGTTTGTTGGTTTTTTTCGCCACCTTGGGAATTTCAACTTTGCCCTGGGTTAATTCATAGTCCGCAGCAAAACGCTCCAGTCGGCCAATGGCGATTGGCTGGCCTCGTTTTTCCAAAACGCAGACGATCTCGCATTGCTCTTCCTGGGGACAAACACGGCCACAAACCGCTGGCAGGCTGTTAGTTTCTTTGATTTTGTGAATTGCTCCGATGAAATCATGCTCGCGAATACGCAATATAAAACCGGGAATATCAATTCCCACCGGGCAACCGGAAACGCATGGTTGTTTTTTGCATTGTAAGCAGCGCGCCGCCTCCATGATTGCCATGTCTTCGCTGTAACCCAGCGCAACTTCTTCGAAATTCTGAATCCGCGATTTAGGCTCCTGTTGCGGCATGGGCACGCGAGTTTTTACTTTTTTAATTTCCGCCATTTGCGTTTCCAAACGACAGGCATGATCCCAGTTCGCATGTCTTTCTTCGCGTTCGTACATTTTTTGCCGTGAAATCAACTCGTCGTAATTTACCAGATGCCCGTCAAATTCGGGACCGTCCACGCAGACAAATTTGGCTTCATTGCCAATCGACGCGCGGCAGCCGCCGCACATGCCGGTTCCGTCCACCATGATGGAATTTAAACTCACAATAGTTTTGATCTGGTGCTGCTTGGTTACGTTGGAAACGGCTTTCATCATCACCACGGGCCCGATGGCAATGACGCGATTGATCGTTCTTCCGTTATTTTCGATGATTTTTTTTAGCTCGTCGGTCACAAAACCATGCGTCCCGTAAGAGCCATCGTCTGTTGTAATGTAAAATTCATCACTGATGGCTTTCATTTCATCTTCCAAAATAAGCATTTCTTTGGTTCTGGCGCCAATAATGGAAATGAGGTGGTTTCCTGCTTGGTGAAACGCCTTGGCGATGGGATAGACCGGCGCGACGCCGACACCTCCGCCGATACAAACGACTGTCCCAAAATTTTCAATGTGGCTGGCATGACCAAGAGGGCCGACAACGTCCAGAATTTTTTCGCCTGTTTGAAACATACCCAATTTTCTCGTGGAAGCCCCCACTTCTTGAAAAATTACAGAAATCAATCCTTTGTCACGATCAAACTCGGCGACAGTCAGCGGGATTCGTTCTCCGTAATCGTCGGCGCGCAAAACCACAAATTGACCTGGCTTGACGCGAGAGGCGATTTTCGGAACATACAATTTAAACAAAACCAGAGAAGGTGCTAATTGACGCCGTTCAACGATTTCATTCATCTGAAAGGTGTTCTTGCTCACAACTCGTCCTCTTTTATTTTATGAAATTTCTTATTTATTTTCTTTATCAAGCAGTTTCTTTACGCGACTCACAACTTCTTCCGCTGCGATCGGCTTGTCTGCATAGGCATCCGTCTTCATCCAATGCCCGTCTTCTTGCTGGGAAAATTCAAAACCGGTCTTTTCTTTTGCAGATGAAACAAGAAAAATCTTAACATCGTGGTACAAAGGATTGGATTTGATGGATCTGGCAAAAGTAAAGCCGCTATCATGTTTTTCCATCATCAGTTCCATGACCACGCAGTCCGGTTGCTCATACTGTACTTCATCCAGACCCTGTTGTGTCGTCAGAGCAGTGATAACTTCGAAGCCTTCTGTCTCCAGAGCAGATTTCACTTTTCCTAAAAAATCGGGATCTTTGTCAATGACCAATACCCTTGCTTTTTTTGCCACAGCTTTTTCCTCATTTTTTTATTTATTCTTAAACAAAAGTTTAGTTTGTACAAATCTGATTCTCATGGGTTTTTAGATATTGTGTGAGATAACGAAACGAATCAGTCAAATTTTTTCACGAATCTCGTAACAAAAATAAAAGACCATGAACAGAAAAAGACAGCTATTGGGTTTTCACCATCAATGGCAAAAAAACTGATCAGAAAAACTCAATTTGTCTTTTGGGTAAAATTAAATTTTATTTGTAATTTTCCACCAATTCTTTGGCGGAAAAGAAATATTTGATTTCGTACTCGGCAGTTTCCGGCGCATCAGAGCCATGAACCATGTTTTGCTCTTTGCTGTCGGCGTAAAGTTTTCGAATCGTGCCTTCTTTCGCCTGCGCCGGATCAGTGGCACCGATTAATTTGCGAAAATCTTCTATGGCGTTCTCTTTTTCCAGCACCAGGGGAACGCACGGACCCGAAGACATAAATGCGACGAGATCATAAAAAAAAGGTCTCTGTTTGTGTACCGCATAAAATTCTCCGGCGGTATTGGAATCCAGCTTGACCATTTTCATTGCTACAATTTTGAATCCTGCTTCTTCAATTCGTTTGACGACTTTGCCGATCAAATTTTTTCTCACGCAATCCGGTTTCAGAATCGCCAGCGTCCTTTGTTTCATTCCACTCTCCTTCAAAATTAATAATTTCAATAAGGCTTGGTTATCGATGCGTAAGCATCATGGTTGTGAATGCTTTCGTAACTCTCCACTTCAACCTTGTACCAGATAATATTTTTATTTTTGTTAAATTTTTGGGCGACATTTCTCACAACATCTTCTACAAAATTCGGGTTGTCGTAAGAATGTTCGGTGACATATTTTTCATCTTCTCGTTTGAGCAGCGCGTACACGGAACCGGAGCCGCAATTTTCCACCAGCGCGATGACGTCTTCGATCCACAAAAATCCTTTGAATCGGAGCAGCACATGAATCATCCCGCGCTGATTATGGGCGCCGTAATCGGAAATTTCTTTGGAACAGGGGCAAACCGTCATGATCGGCACGGACACGCCGAGATAGATGCGCATGCGGTCGGTGATTTCTCCGATGAAGCGGCACTGATATTCCATGATTGATTTTGATTTGGAAACCGGCGCCTCTTTTTCGATGAAATAGGGAAATTCAATCTCCAGATGAGCCGACTCCGCATGAAGCCGTTCTTTCATTTCCTTCATAATTGTGCCCATGTTCTGGATGTCGATCTCCCGGCGGTATTTGTTCAAAATTTCCACAAAGCGACTCATGTGCGTTCCGCGAAATTGATGCGGCAGGTTGACGAACATATTGATTGACGCAATGGTGTGTTGTTTTTCGTTTGCCTTATCCTGCAAACAGATCGGATAGCGCAAATTCTTTACGCCAACCTTATCAATTTCGATTCGTCTCGAATCTATTTCGTTCTGCACGTCGCGCATTATTCAGTAATATCCTGTTTTTATTTCATAATTTCGCTATGAGAATTTGGAAATTAATTTATCGATTGTCACGTGAACTTGTTCCATCGTTTTTTTGATGTCGGCGACAAGTTTTTCTGTGTCCACCGAATTCCCTTCCTGCTGATAGCCCATAATTTTCGCTATCGGGCGCAAATATTCAATTTTCAAAATATCGCTCGCAGAGACTGTTAAACGATACAAATCCCTCACCTGTTTCAAAAAATTTCGATATTGAATCAAATTTAATAAATCCGTTTTGCGCTCAGTATCAATTGTCAAAATTTTCTGAATGAGTTTCATATTGAGCGGTTCATTGAGTTGGTATTTCGCCTTGTAGATAAGCAATAAAAATTCAATGTCCCGCAAGCCGCCAATGCCTTCTTTGATGATGATGTTCTGTTTTTGAGTGTTTCTTTTGTCCTTGTGGCGCGAACTCATCTCCTGAATTAATTTTTTGATGTAAATATCGCTTTGTTCAAAAATATGGGGGCGGACGATGCGTTCAATGAATTTTCTTTGGAATTTATTCGTGCCGACAATCATCCGCGCGCTGAGAATTTGAGATTTGTCAATAAAATCTGTCTCGTGATTTGCGGAAAAAAATTCATCCAGATCATCGACGAGAGTAATGTAGCGGCCGAAATGGTCCGCAAATCGATAGTGCGGCATAGTCCCGCGACGCATGATTTCGCAATTCATCATCGAAACGATTTTATTGCAATAACGGCGAATTTCTTCGTCGTCTTCGTCAAGCAAAAATATCAAATCATAATCATCGTCGAAGGCTTGTTCTCTGCCATGACCGCCGGCGGCGCAGATAGCGATGAGATCGCGTGTGGAAAAATATCCGCCGATTTTTCGGTTTACCTCTTGTTTGGAAATATCGAATAAAAGTTTCAAATAATTGTCTGTGAAAAGCGTAAATTCGGAATCCAGCATTTCAATAGGCGATCCCTTTAGCGCTTCAAGCCCCAGCCGCAGAAATTCCAGATCGTGAAAGTCGTTGAGCTGATTTTTGCATTCTTCAAACGTTGTCAAACTGTCGATCGTTCCCAACATCCCTTGTGCGATGTGATCCAGCGCGCTCAAATCTTTCAAATAGGCGATGTAGCTGGGATGTTTGGTAACAATCCGCGTAAAAAATCGCTTGAAATAGTGGCTGGAGTTGCTGTGAATTTCGCACAGATGAACAAGCAATTCCTTGTTCCGTTGGGTGTGCGGTTCCCATAAATCCTGTTCAATTAATCTCGAAAATCTTTTTCTCTGATTGTCCGACAAAATCATGAAAAAATCGTTTAGCAATTTCGGATACCAGCTAAAAACTTTTGTCAGACGGAGCACACGATCGGAACACGTGGTAAGCATTTCCAAAAATGATTCGATGAACGCGCCGCTGATCTCCGGGCAATGCAATTGATGCTTGCGCTGAGCCAAAAGAGTGAGAAATGAAATTGACGGATACAATGCCTGTCGAAACGCCTGACCGTATTTTTTAATGACAACGTTTCGAAAGTGCGGTTTGAGAGAGCGAATATCCCGAATAAAATTTTCCAGCAAGTGGCTGTCTTCGTCATAGATATATTTCAGCACATCATCCCAGTATTTTGCCCCTTTGAAAAAACGGGATTGTCGCAAGAAATCAATTGCCAGATTTCCCGGGTAACTCCGATAGGGTTCCGCTTCTTTCGCCTGACTGGCAATGACTGAAAAACTGCTGATATTTTGAATGTGCACATGGACGTCCTCAAGCAATTGTGCAGTGATTCGTTTTGCTAATTCTGCATATTCATGGTAGTGAATGAGTAAATGGTCCCAGGCGCGAATGGCGCCAATATCGTGATAGCCCAGAGTTTGCGCTACCAGTTGCAAATTATCTTGCATGGCGGGATCGTCCAGATAAATATCATCCTCCAGCCCCACGTAGAGTTGAAAAACGTGGCGGAATACTTCCAAAAAGGACAGCGCTTTTTCCAAATCGCTGTAGAAGGCGCTCCGTTTTTGATCTTTTCGTTTTAAGTCAGCCAGAATTTCCCAGCGGTTTTCACGATGGATGCGAAAAATAGTTTTTCCCGAAAAAATAAGGCCTTGCAACATGCGCAGCGCGTCGTCTTTGGGGTTCAATTTGTCCTGATTGATATTGCGAAAAAGAAAGGAACGGATTTCTCCCAAGATTCCGCGCAAATATGCCTCGTGATATCTATTGTCGCGACGCTTTTGGTAATAATAGCGGAAAATAATTTCTTGCAGAAATTGTTTGAAAAGCCGTTTGCTGCCAAAAATCGGTACGGCGTTCAGCATTTCTGTGATGATGATAAAATCCTGAATCTCCGCATCGAGCAACCCGTTGAATTCCTCGATCGATGCCGTGTAAAATTCCACGCCCACGTGCTCTGTGAGATAAAAGTGCAATTCCGTCGCTCGTCTGAACATCTCCTGGCTCAGTTGGTGCATGACGAGATTGAGAGATTTTCTTTTCGGCGAGCCGTCGTCAATCACTCCCAGATCAATGTCGTCCTGATGCGCCAGCGAGCCGACTCCCAAAACGACAAAGTCGGGCAAATCCTGGATTTTGGACATCAGTCCCAACAAACGCTGCATGTAAGCGGCGGTCAATTTTCGGAAATCTTTTCCCGAATTGATCATGAAATCTTTGAAAATAGGAATACGCTGTTCTAACGTGGAGGTTTCGGCTAATTGGAGGCGAAGAACGTCGATGGAGCGAATGTTCAAATGAAGCATTTGCAAAGAATAGTAACAGGCAAGAAAAGCTAATTTTTCCTCTAATGTTCTCCCGACGCTGAGAATAACATCCATCTCTTCGCTCAGTCTTGGTGTCCCTTGCCAAAAATGGATATATTCAACCTTTCCCGCATTTTCCAAGCTGGCAACGAGTGAATCAAAATACTTGTCAATTGTCCGAATATATTTCTGGTGTTGATTCCCGAGCGAATTAGCTCTATTTTTTAACCTGATTAAATATTTTTGCAAGGTTCATTCAAACAAATTTTTTTAAAATTTCAATGAAAAAATGAATTTATCTTAAGAAATAGTTCTGTATCAGGCGATCAAAGTCGCCCCGATTCAATGTGATTTGTAATCGTGAAAATCATTCAAAAAAACAGCGAACTATTGGTTAGTTGACTTTTTTCGCGCTATTTCAAGACCATATTTTCTTCCGATTGAGAGCGCGCGTTGATTCATTTCTTCGGTGCCTTTGGGCACGCGCGCCAGTACCGCCGATTCTATAGCTTCATAGCTAACAATGTCTGTCAACGCTTGCAAAATTCCCAGCGCGACAATGTTGGCAACCATAACTCGGCCCACGTCGCTGCGAGCAATTTCAATTATCGGAATTTGGTAAATATTCGCATTGACCTGCGGAAGAGTCTTGACGGCGTCGGCGTCAACGAGCAGAATTGCGTTTTCTTTCAAATCTTTCGAATATCGGTTGCAAGCTTCCTGAGTCAACGCCAGCAAAAAGTCGATGTGCATCGCTTTGGGGTAGTCGATCTCTTCGTCAGAGATGATGACTTCCGACCGACTGGCGCCGCCACGCGCTTCAGGCCCATAAGATTGGCTTTGTGTCGCATTTTTGTTGTCATAAATCGCTGCCGCTTCAGCCAGGATTTTTCCGGCCAAAACCAATCCCTGTCCGCCTTCGCCGCTTAATCGTATTTCATAACGATAGCTCATATCAAACGCTCTCCTGGTGATTTTTATTTGTTGGATTTTTGGAATTTTTCAATTAATTTCAAATAGTTTTCCGTGTATTCTGGCTTATCGTCGTCCACGAGAATACCGGTAACGATTTTGTCGGCCAATTCATCGGGTTCCATTTGGGCTGCTTTCGCCAATGATACTGACACCGGTTTCAAATCCTTGATCATGCGCGCGCCGTTTCCGAGGCGATTTCTACGGCCAAAGGCCGTCGGGCACGGCGTCATCACTTCTACCACGGAAAAGCCTTTTTTTTGAATTGCCTTTTCAATCATTCGGTCAAGTTTTACGGCATCATAGACTGTTCCCCGGGCGACAAAACTCGCTCCTGCTGCTTGAGCTAATCCACTGATATTAAAAGAATTATCAATATTGCCAAAAGGCGCAGTACTGGCAAGAAATCCGCGAGGAGTCGTCGGCGAAACCTGTCCGCCGGTCATACCATAGATATTGTTATTGAACAAAATTACTGTCAGGTCGATATTTCGTCGCGCCGCATGAATATAGTGATTGCCGCCGATCGCCGTGGCGTCGCCATCGCCTGTGACGACGATTACTGTCATCTCCGGCTTCACCATTTTGATGCCTGTGGCGTAGGCGATCGCTCTGCCATGCGTCGTGTGCAAAGTATTGAAATCTACATACCCGGTCAGGCGACTGGAGCAACCAATTCCGGATACCATCGCTATTTCATCTTTCGACAGGCCGGTTCGGTCGATGGCGCGCAGCATCGCTTTCAAAACAATGCCGTCGCCGCAACCGGCGCACCAGATGAGCGGTAATTTGTCGAGGCGTAAATATTTTTCGTAATCAAACATCGTTTTTCCTTTTTTCTAATCGGATTACAAATAGAATGGTATTTTTAAACATTCAAATATGCACTGGCTGATAAAATTTTATTGCTTGTCTAATTTTTCAAACGCTTCTAAAATTTCTAATGGATTAATCGGCTCTCCGTCCACCCGATTAATTTTCATTACTTCGCATTTTCCGCGGGAAGCCCATTCCACTTCATGGGCAACCTGTCCGAAATTGAGTTCGGGAACAATAATGACGTCGACATTTTCCGCCATCTCTAAAACTTGTTCCGCGGGAAAAGGCCAGATGACTTTTGTGCGAAGCGAGTGAATTTTTATTCCTTTCGCGCGCGCCATGGAAGTCGCCTGTTTTGCCGATCTGGAAGTGGAGCCAAAGGAAAAAATGCCGATGCGCGCTCCTTTATCTTTTTCGTTTTCAAACTCAATAATCTCGTTTTTGTATCGTTCGACCTTGCGATTTAACCGATGGAGGAAACGGTTGATTTCTTCGCCGTTGTTGGTGGGAAAACCGGTTTCGTCGTGCACCAAACCGGTGACGTGATAGCGGTAGCCCTCGCCAAAACTCACAAACGGCGGAATGTCTGTTTCTGTCATCTGATAGGGGAGATATTCTTCCGGAGGAATGTTCGGCTTGGTTCGTTCCCAGACATCGACTTCTGACGGGTCGGGAAGACTGACTTTTTCGCTCACGTGGGCGATGATTTCGTCCATCAGCAGAATCACTGGCACACGGTAGCGTTCGGAAAGATTGAATGCGCGAACGGTGAGCTCGAATGTTTCTCTGACGCCATTGGGCATCAGTACAATAATCGGATGGTCGCCGTGCGTCCCCCAGCGAGTTTGCATGATGTCGCCTTGTGCAGCAAGAGTCGGAAGACCGGTGCTGGGCCCGCCGCGCATAACATTGACCACGACGCAGGGGACTTCCGTTAATGAAGCATAGCCCAAATTTTCCTGCTTCAGGGAAAACCCGGGGCCGCTGGTTGCGGTCATGGATTTTGCGCCTGTTAGAGACGCGCCGATTATTGCGCCCATTGAGGAGATTTCATCTTCCATCTGGATGAATTTACCGCCAACTTGCGGAAGTTTTTCTGACAAAATTTCTGCAATTTCTGATGAGGGAGTGATAGGATAACCTGCAAAAAATCGACAACCGGCGACAATAGCGCCTTCTGCGCATGCTTCGTTGCCCGTCATCACGCGGACGTTTTTTTGATTTTCCATCTACTGCAACTTCCTTTTAGTCAAATAGTAAACTATTAATTCAGATTGATATATGTTATTTAAAAAAATAGCGCTTAAAACGAGATTTCTCTCGCGGGAATTGCCGTCGCGCCGCTTCTGACAATAGAATTTAAATATTCTCATTTTCGCTTCGTCGCTGTGACGTCACTTATTTTTCGTGACGATAATGGCAAAATCCGGGCAATGCAACTCGCACAGACCACAGGCTGTGCATTTTTCCAGATTGACGACCTCGACCAGCGGGCCGTTCATGGCTAAAACGTCAAAAGGACAGAATTCTACACAAATTTCACATCCTTTGCAGAGCTCTTCTATTATCTTGATTTCATGGAGTTTTTTTGTTTTTTCCATCTTTCGTCTTTCGTCCTTTGCAGTGGTTTTGGTTATTAGCTAATTCTTGCCAGATTTGGTTTGTTTCACGAGTCGAATGTCATTGCCGTTGCCTTTGGCGCGCTTTCGCGTTGTATTTATCTTGAAAATAACGTCCGCAACGCAGACATTTGAATATTTCCACCGTTTCTACAATTTTTTTGTCCTAATTTTTTGCCAAATAAGATGCTAATATAATCAATTCAATCACTTTATGCAAGCAGAATTTGTGATAATTTTCAAAAAAAGTTAGACCTGTTTTCCCGCAACCATGCCGAACATTATTGTAAAAATATCTAAAATTTGTTCGTTCGTAATTTTTGCCCTTTGAATTTTAGAGACTTTGAGGCGGCAGAGTTTTTTACGCTAATTTCGTGACTATTCAGCCTCGAAGCCGCCAAGGCTCCAAAATTTAATTAGTGAGTAAAAAAATAATTTTTGGGGAACCGCTTTGAATAAAAATGTGTTTTGAACAAGCGCTCAGCTTCATTCAGAGGTTGCAATCAGTCAATTTGTCCAAAACAAATGCGTGGTGATTGTTTGAATCCGAGAATCATATCGTTTGAAAAAGTCTGACGTAAAAGTATTGCTGACTTTTGCCTAAACAATATTGCCATCTCAATTTTCGAAAACACTGGCAATAAATTTTTTCAATATTTTAGTATTCTCTTACATTGGAAAGTAGTTTGTGCTAATTTGTTACTAATATGAATGACCAGTTGGAAAATTTTAAGTAAAATAGCAATGAAAATAATAAAAGCCTTACGGCTTAATTCCTAAATTGGAGTAATTCCTAAATTGGAGTGGAGTTAAGGCGTCAGCCTTTTAAAAACAATAAATTAGCGACTTATGTTCAATTTTAACTGGTCATTCGCATTACTAATTTAAAATTAGAGTCTTCGAGGCTTTGTGGCTGAATAGTTACCTAATTTCTTCATAACAATAAAAAAATACTTGATTTTGCCCGATTTATTATTTATACTTTGTTAAGATGGATTAACGGTGAAGCGCGTCGGCGCGACAAATTAATTCGGGACCATTTTGGCGCAGACGTTGTTCCAGTTTAGCTCACTGCAATTTAAGATTGGAAATTATTGCGTAAAAATGAGTAGAGAGAATTTTTGTTAATTTTGAATTAAAAAAGGGAAAAAATTATGCAATTTCCCCTGGACGATGAAATCAGCGGTTTCTATCTGGACGACGGGACAAAAATCGACCCCAATTTGATCGCGAAACCGGGCCTGTGCGTCTCGTGCCGATTGGATGACAGCCTTGACCCGGAAGACGAAATATTATGCATATTGACGCGAATCGATCAACGGGACGAGGCTGATTTTCAGTGCGGCGGTTATGTGCCGAAACGGTTTGAGTGAAACGAAAATATTTGCTTTGGGGCAAAATTTTCAATTGCACAACATTCTCATTGCGCACAAGCAGAAAACAAAGCGGGCAAAATGTGCCAATAATCTCAAAAAGGAAAATCAAGCTCATTCCGAAGAAAGTGAGATTCACAACAAGGAGAGAGGAACATGTGTCTTGCGGTGCCGATGAAGGTTATTGAGATTGACGGAAATCGGGCGAAAGTTGAAATGGGCGGAACAATGCGCGTTGTGGGCCTGGACATTATCGATCCGCTGCCGAAAGTCGGGGATTACGTGATTGTCCACGCCGGGTTTGTGATAAATATTATTGACGAAGCAGAGGCGCAGACAATCCTGCACGATTTTGCGGTCTTATTCGGAGACGACGATGAAGTACATTTCTGAATATCGCGATCGAACGTTGTGCGAAAATCTGTCGGAAAAAATAAAGCGCAGCCATCGCAAGCCGATCAATTTGATGGAAGTCTGCGGCACGCATACCATGTCCATCGCCAGGAACGGCATTCGGCAGATTTTACCGGAGACGATAAATTTAATTTCGGGTCCAGGATGTCCGGTGTGCGTGACTTCTCAGTATGAAATAGATCAATTTATCGAATTGGCGAATCAGAAAGACGTCATCGTTACCACTTTTGGGGATTTGATGCGCGTTCCCGGGAGCCGTTCTTCTCTGCAAAAGGAGCGCGCCAATGGCGCCGATGTCCGCGTTGTTTATTCCACGCTCGATTGTCTGGCTATTGCGCAAAAAAATCCTGCCAAAGAGGTCGTCTTTCTGGGTGTCGGATTTGAGACCACGGCGCCCACGATTGCTGCGGCTATTTTGGCTGCCGAAAATAAAAATTTGAAAAATTTTTCTGTCATTTCCGCCCATAAAATTGTGCCTCCGGCATTGGTTGCGCTCATGGAAAATGCGCAGGTCAACGTCGACGGTTTTATTTGCCCGGGACACGTTTCAGTGATCATTGGCGCTCAAGCATACGCGCCGATCGCAGAAAAATACCATGTCCCGTGCGTTGTGACCGGTTTTGAGCCGGCGGATATTTTGCAAGGATTGTTCATGCTGGTCGAACAGTTTGAAAACGACGAGGCGAAGGTTGAAATTGCCTATCGCCGGACCGTGACCTGGGAAGGGAATAGGCGGGCGATGCAGATTTTGGATCAGGTGTTCGAATCAGTAAATGCAGAATGGCGCGGATTGGGCGTGATTGCCGGCAGCGGTTTGAAAATCAGGGATGAGTTCAGCGAATTTGACGCATTGCGGAAATTTGCTCTGGACGTACCCTATGCCGCGGATCCGCCGGGTTGTGCCTGCGGCGAAATTCTTGCCGGCACGAAGAATCCGTTCCAATGCCAGCTGTTCGGAAAAAGCTGCACGCCGGAGACGCCGGTCGGGCCGTGCATGGTTTCTTCGGAAGGAACGTGTGCGGCATATTTTCGATATCGCGCGCGCGACATTGAATTGTGAGAAAACTGGCTTTTTCAGATAGTTTTCTTTTTCCCGCTGACAAAATATTCTTCGGGTTCATCTACCCACCAGTTTACGTCGAAATTTTGCTGTTCAAACATCTCTTTCATCTTTTCTGCCGACGGCAAGTTGTGATCCGCGACGACGCCGTTTAAACCAGCGTGGAAGGCGTTAAGTTGGCGGCTGCCTTGCAAATGAATGATTGCCAACTCTCCGCCTTGGCGCAGCGCTTGCCAGCATTGACGAAGGGCGAGATTTTTGTTTTTCAAATGGGGAAAAACCTGAAAGGCAATGATGATATCGACGCTGTTTTTTTGCACAGGCAAGCGGAGAATGTCGCCGCACAGAATTTCAATTTGATGATTGGTATGGTTTGCAGCCTCCAAAGCCATGCTTTCTGCAAAATCAAGCGCGATAATTTGCGCGTCTAAATCAGCAAGCCGGAGCAAATGCGGAAACAGGGCGCCTGTCCCGCAACCCACGTCGAGAATTCGTTTGGCGCCGGAAAAAGGCAGTCGGCAGAGCAAGCTAAATAACTTACTGTCGTCGATGAGCTGCATTTTCTCCCAATCTGCCGCCAGACCGTTGAAATAGGACCGGAGTGGCTGATCTAGTTCAGGATTTAACGAGAAGTCAATTTTCTTTGCCATAATAACTTTAAGATGATTGGTACTCCAGCGAGCTGAAGCAAAATTCCGGGCGTTGATTCCACTATTTTGTAAAAAGAAAAAATTTCCCCGGGTAAATTGAGCAACGGCGCAATGACAAATCCCATCGCGATTAAGGACAACCTTTCGGCGACAATACTGACGATTAAACTGCTCCAGACAGGCCATTTCTGTCGCTGGTAAAGATAGGATGCCAATCCCGCCGCAGTGACGCCTTCCACCGTCATGATGGGCGTCGTCGGAAACAGCGGCGGCATTCCCGTTAATATGCTCGAAAGAAAAGGCCCCAAAAGTCCCACTAAAATTGCGTAGGGAAATTCGATAATAAATCCCGCTAACAAAATTGGCAGAAACATGGGCAAAAAAATGGCGCCTACTCCCATGCTGTGAAAAACGATGGGAACGACTACGCAGAGCGCTAAAAAGAGCGCGATGAGAATTAAATTCTTTGTTTTGCTTTGCATCAAATCTTCGGTTTTAGTTAGAAATTTATGTCCCATCTTCCGTAAAATGTTCTGCCGGGCATGGGATAGCCTTTGAGAATTTCGTACGATTCATCCAGCAAATTTTCCACCGTGAGAGAGAATTCCATTTTTTTCAAAAAGCGATAGCCGATTTTTGCGTGCGCCAGCGAATAGTCTCCCATTTTTTCAAATACCGTCTTCGGCGGAAAACCTTGCGGTTGATAGCTGGCATAAAGATTAGTAACGTACTCGCCGTAAAGCGAAGCGGTCAATTTGCCTCTCTGGTAAGCGAACCAGAAGTTGAATTTATTCGGCGAAAACGGGAGCGTTGTTTTAGAATCAAGATAGGAATAGGATAAATTGGCAGACACGCTATTGAAAAATTTTCCGCGCAGCGACGCTTCAACGCCTTTTGCTTCATTGGATCCGGTGTTCAGGTTTTGCATTTGTCCGGGAACAAGCATCACAGTTTCGATGAATTGATCGCCTTTGTAGTAAAAACCGCACACATCGACAGAGAACCGGGAATTGAAATACTGCGTCCATCCCAATTCGTAATTCCACAACCGTTCCGGTTTCAAAGCTTGATTTGCCGGCGGAAAGAGAAACAGGTCTTTCACGGACGGCGTACGGAAGCCTTTGGATACTGTGGCGCGAATCGCTGTTTGCGCGAACGGATGAAAAGTGACGCCGAATTTCGGAATCCATTCCGTGCCGAAGTGAGAATTATTTTCAGCGCGAATGCCGGCGGCGAGCACTAATTTTTTCACAAAATTTTTCTGCAAATGCAAATAAAGAGCGCGCTCGTCGTTGAAATAAGTCCCCAATTTTGTGCCGTTGGATTCCGATGTGCCGCCGAAACGTTTGATGTCAAATCCCACCGTGGTTTTGATTTCGTGGGGAAAATAAAAGTTCTGGAAAGCGATAACGCCATTGGTCTGGTCGTCGGAAACCCAGCCGTCGGAAAGCGCGTGATGACCGAAATTCCCGTGAATTTTGATGTTTCCGTCAGAATGAGCAAATTGGTTGGAAATGGTCAAATCCATGGAATTGCGTTCAATTTTGCCGTAATCGAAATAGCCGTTCAGCGCGATATTTTCAGGTCCCGGATCGTGGAAAGTGTACGGCGTGGATGAACCTTGAAATGTAAGCTTGAATTTGTCGCTCAATTTGTAGCCCAATTTCAGAGCGAAATTTTTACTTTCAAAATTGCTATTTTCACGATGGCCGTCAGATTTGTTCATGCCGGCTGATAGCAAATATTGGAGTTTGCCCACAATTCCGCTGTGTTGAAACAGATATTTCTGGCTGTTGTAGCTGCCGTAGCCGGCCTGAAAATGAGTGTGAAAACCGGACGCAGGCAATTTTTTTGTGATGATATTGATCACGCCGCCCAAAGCGTTGGTGCCGTAAACCGCCGAGCCGGGTCCGCGCAGCACTTCGATGTGATCGACGTTATCCAACAAATAGGCGTCGTTGAGCGGGTGGCCGAAAATTCCTTGGAAATCAGGTCTGCCGTCGATGAGCACGAGTACCTCGCTGTTGGGTTTGCCGCCGATGCCGCGAACCGTAATGCTACCGCCGGCCAGCGCTGCGACGCCGTATCCCAGAGTTGAGCGCCGCGTTGTGTAAACGCCGGGCGCGAAATAGGAGATCGCGTCGGCAATATTGACGAGATCTGTGGAGTTGATTTCTTGTTGGGAAATGATCGAGACTGAAGCAGCGACGTCTTTGAGAGGAAGTTGGTAGCGTTGCCCGGTGACAACGACCGGTGCAAATCGATATTTCACTGAATCAGCCGAGAGAGAATTTGTCTCTGCGATATTTGGAGTTGATTGAAAAAGAGAAAAAATGAACAACGAGAGAAAGAAAAGTCCGGAACGAAAAAAAGTCATTTTGTCCTCCTGTGTTACGAAAATATAAATAGTGCTACCACAAAATTTAAAAAAAACTATTTTTCAAACATCTGCACCCTGCGTCGTTGTCACCAGCTTACCGTGTTTGACGCCCTTAATAGAGATGAGTTTGTCAGCCAGATGTCGGATTGTTTTTGTCTTTCCTGTTACTGCAAGAACTTCAAGACAGTTGTGGTGATCCAGATGCACGTGCATGGTTGAAATAATATTGCTGTTAAATTCATGTTGTACAGTGGTTAAAATGTGGGTGAGATCTCCGATGTGGTGATCATAAATTAAAGTGATTGTTCCCAAAGATTCTGTTTCGCCATCCTGCCAGCGGGCGTGAATGATTTCGTCACGGATCAGATCGCGAATGGCTTCCGATCGCGTGGAATAATTTCGCTCGCGAATGAGCCGGTCAAATTGCTCCAACAGATGGTCTTCAATGGAAACGCCAAAACGAATTAGTTTGCTCATGATTTGCCTCGTGCTACGTTTGTCCTTAAAAATAACACAATAAAATCAAAATGTCAAGAAAAAAATGGCTAAATATGTAAAACCTCAGTTAAAGATGTAATCTTGAAACTGCTGAAGCAGTTTGTTGAGCACTTGTGCGAATTTAGGTTTTTGTTCAACTTTCATTTTTGAACAAAAACCTAAATTTAGAGGTTGTCCGAAAAATAGGAATGCAAATTTGCATTCCCTACATACTTATCCTGAAGAACTTTTCAAATTTTCCTTGCCTATTTAAATTAAAATTTTTATTTTCAAAGAGTTTCGTGTTGTCGTTTTGAATTCAAGGGTTCGGCTAATATTTTCCGGCAAAATGCAGCGCAAGCCTAAAACCCAAAACTCGTAACTCAAAACCCGAGAGCGCAGATGGAAAAAATTCTTCTCGACCACGGCAGTGGCGGCAAAGCTTCGCATCGTTTGATTAGTGACACTATTTTTCGATATTTTCAAAACCCGATTCTTGCAGCGATGGACGACAGCGCCTCGCTGGAAATTGATGGCTGCAAATTGGCTTTTTCCACGGATTCCTACACCGTGGATCCGATATTTTTCCCGGGCGGCGACATTGGCGAATTGGCGATTAACGGCACCGTGAACGACCTCGCCATGATGGGGGCGACGCCGCTTTATCTGAGCGTTGGTTTCATCATTCAGGAGGGATTTCCTGTCGCTGATCTGGAAAAAATATTGGATTCTATGAGCACGGCAGCGCAGAAAGCGAATGTCCAAATCGTCACTGGCGACACTAAAGTTGTGCCTCTGAATGCGGCAGACAAAATTTTTATTAATACTTCGGGTATTGGCGTTATCCCGGATGGAATTGAAATTAACGGCAGGAATGCGCGCCCGGGCGACAAAATCATCATCAGCGGAACGATCGCGGATCACGGCATCACTGTTTTAACGCAGCGCGAAGGTTTGACTTTTGAATCGTCGCTGCAAAGCGACACGGCCGGACTCAATCATCTTGTGTCTGAATTGCTTGTTTTCCGCAAAAAAATTCACGTTTTGCGTGATCCCACGCGTGGCGGATTGGGAACCACACTCAATGAGATTGCTCGACAGTCAAATGTGGGCATTGTCATTGAAGAAGACAAAATTCCGCTGACAGATGCGGTGAGCGGCGCTTGCGAATTGTTGGGGCTGGATCCGCTTTATTTGGCAAATGAAGGAAAAATGATCGCTATTGTTGCGGGGGAGATTGCTGACGAAGCACTTGCGTTAGTGAGCAAAAATGCGTTGGGAAAAAATGCGGCGATCATCGGCAAGGTCATTGAAAAAAATCCCGGTCGCGTAGTGTTGGAAACTTCCATCGGCGGCAGGCGAATTGTGGACATGCTCACCGGAGAGCAATTGCCGAGAATTTGTTAGATAACACGCCTGGCGCCGGTGTAACGCAATCGGTAATATCTTTTGCTCAAAGAACTGATGGTAACGCCTTTTGACGCGGAGGAATGAATGAATTTGTCGCTGCCAATGTAAATGCCCACGTGCGTCACCGGGTAGCCCGTACCATATTTGCTGAAAAAAACGAGATCGCCAAATTGTAACTGTTCTCTGACCGGCGTACCGACGCGAAACTGATTTTTGCTTGTCCGCGGGAGGTAAATGCCCTGCTGGCGAAAAAGTAGCATCACCAAACCGGAGCAGTCAATGCCGGATTTGCTTGTTCCGCCCCAGCGATAGGGCGTTGCCGGAGGTCCCAGAAAATCGAGCATCGCCTGCCACATGAGTTCACGATTGAGTCGGGATCTGTTCGCAGAATTGTAGTAAATCGGTTGCTGCGGAGGCGTATTTTTCGGCTGCAAATAAGGCTGTTGCGAATAGTTCGGCGGCGCCGGTTTGCGTTTGAACTTTTTTTGATCCGAGCGATAGAGCTGCGCTTTTTTCTTTTCCAATTCTTTGACAAAACGAATTTCTTCCCTAACTAATTTTTTCGGCGAACTAATATTGTCTTCACTGTCAATACGAATCAGAATGGAAGTGGCTAATTTTTCCGGCGTTAATCCCTGCTGCGCTCCGGAAATCAACCCGTCGTAAACGGCAGTAATCAAATCCGGAGACCAGTTGTTTTCCATGGCGTGAAAATAGATTTCATTGGCAACGAAGCTAGAAATCCCGTTTTGCAGCGCTCTGTCTAATTCACGCTGGGCGGCAGATTCACGATCCGAAGCTGCGGAAGGCTGTTGATTTTTTTGTAGTAAAAAATTCTCGGCCTCGGCAACGATTTCCGCAGCCGGCTTCGACGATATCTGCTGATCGATGCTGATGATGAAAGTCAGCGCTAATTGCCGCGGCTTGAGCCCTTTTTTTGTTCCGGAAATCAGCCCGTCAGTTGCCGCTACTATTGTCGCACTGTCCCAACCATTGTAAATCGCATAACTGATAAATTCCTGCGTCACCAGCGGATCAATGCGGGCGTCCATGAGTTTCTCAATTGATTTGGCAGCCTTTTCCAATTGATCTGCTGATATTTGCGTGGAAATTCCGATAATTGCCAGATCTCGCACAAAAGCGTCCGACGCTCCGTTGCGTTCTGCCAGATAGCTTTTGAATCCAATCTCGGCGACGGCCTCCAGCGATGCGTCTTCAAAAATGAGCGCGGACATGATGGCGCCGATGTTTTTCAAGATTTTGCTATTTGGAGCTTCCCGGACGAGAAGAGGCTGAAATTGTTCGTTGAGATTTTTGATCAGTTGCTGTCGCTGATTTTGTGAAATACCGTCGATGGAGTTAACAATCTGCTGGAGCGCCGGATCTGGGTGCTGGCTTTGTCCGTGAAGCGACCCGCTCAAAAAAATAATCGCCGTCGCAAAAAATATTGCGGCGAAAAATTTGAAAGTAATCATAGGATTATTCTCCGGGAAGTTATCAAATTTCCATGTGGTCACATTGAATAGCTGCGAAAAATATTCGTGAAGAATGGAAATGCCGCCAGTCTATTTTCTGACTTCCACATGAGCCAATTTTTCAAAAAATTGAATGATACCGCCGTGATCATCGTCCTCCTTGCCGTCAGCGATTAACGCCGAAAAAATTTGATCCATGATGCCGGTCAGTGGCAGCGGGACGTTCAAATTTTTTGCTGTCTTCAGAGCGTTTTGCACATCTTTACGATGAAGTTGGATTTTAAAACCGGGTTTAAAATTGCGCTCAATCGCAAGGGGGATTTTGGCGTCCATCATTTTGCTGCCGGCGAGGCCGCCCCTGATGGCTTGAAAAAGTTTTTCCGGTTGAATATTTGCCTTTTGTGCGAGTACGAATGCCTCGGACACTGCCGCCATGTTGAGTGCGACGATGATTTGATTGGCAAGCTTGGCGTAGCCGCCAGCGCCGATTTCTCCGACGCGCACGATTGATTTGCCCAGTACTTTGAAGAGGGGCAAACATTTCCGGAAAACATTTTCTTTTCCGCCGACCATGATCGCCAGCTCGCTCCTGATAGCTCCCGTTTCCCCGCCGCTGACAGGAGCGTCTAACATTTCCATGCCTTTTTCCGCTAATTGCCCGGCAATTTTTTGCGAGACAATCGGCTCGATGGAACTCATATCAATCAGAATTTTTCCCGGGCTGGCTTTTTCAATCATTCCCTTCTTTCCGAGGACGACTAACTCCACATCCGACGAATCGGGAAGCATGGTGATAACGATTTCCGAGCGGTCAGTAATTTCTGCGGGAGAACTTGTTTTTTCGGCGCCTGCCTGCGCCAACTCCTCAACTGGTTGGCGGCTCCTGTTGTGCACGATCAGGTGAAATCCGGCGCGAAGGAGATTTTTTGCCATGGGTTTCCCCATGATTCCTAACCCAATAAAACCAATTATTGGTTTTTGCGAATTAGCCAATTCTGTTTCCTTCAATTTTTTGAAAAATTTTCGTTTTCATTTTAACGCAAAATTTCCATTTTGAATATAGAAATTGCTTTGTTTAAAATCAAGATAAATTATTTGAGACCCGTGAGGAAGGCTGTGATAGGAGGTTTTTTGAAAAATAATGAGAAATAAAAAAGGCGGTCTGATGCACCAATCAGACCGCCTACTCTGAGGAAAAGTGGGTACTACAACTAAATCAGAGGGAGGTTCTATTTTGAAAAAATTAAATTACCGACGATTGAAAATGTTAAAAAATATGGTGCCGCTTGACAGTTATTGCCCGGCAATCTTTTAGCCCAGATTCTTGACACTCATTTCTTTCCATTTTCCTTCAATGGCAAAGTACACCAAAACTCTTCGACTTTGTTTTTGATCTTTTATATTTTTCTTGAGTTTCTTACGGTTAATGATCACGACGTTATTTTCTCCCCGCAGCATCATCTCCTCATTCTCTTTTTTTATTTTGGACATCTGATATTTTTCGCTGCTCATGCGAACAATCTGATCCGCTAAAAGCGAGGCGTCACTTTTTTGCATCTCTTCGTTTTCATTTACCGAATCAGTTTCTGTCAGAGTCAGATTCCTACCCTTTTTTCTCTTTGCCATGTAAGGTGCATCTCCTTCCTGAAAAAAGTTGCGCTATTGTTCTCATGGTTTTTTGAGAACGTGCTCCCAAGTATATATTATAAAAAAGGGGTCAAATATTGAAAAAAAATTGAAATTATTTATTATAAATTTTTAACAAGTTGAATTTTTTGATAATTGCGTTGATTTTTGTTTTATAAGATACAGTGTCTAACTTCTAAAAAAACAAAGCAAAAGACCTTGCTTCTGCAATTTTGCCGAACTGAACTTATTAGTGAGAAAAAAAATAAAAAATGATTTCGCATGGGTCATTATCTCGGGAAATTTTCGTTTAACTTTCGCCTGTTTGAAGAAAACAATCTGCGAGAAAAGGCAAATACCATTGAAAATATTGATAAATTAGCAGAATAATTAACTTATAAATTGAAACATTAAGATAAATTCACTTGCTTTATTGAGAATGATTTATTAGATTAAAAAAAATGTTTTTTTAGCAAATTGGGGTACATAAGTGGATTCTGAAAGAGAGTTGATCAAAAGGATTCAGAACGGAGACCCACATGCGAAGAAGGAACTGGTGGATCGATTCTTACCCCGCGTTAGGAAACTTGTGGAAATCCGCGTCGGTCGCGATAATGATCAGTTTGATGATATTGTGCATGATACCATCGTGGCAATTTTTGAAAGTATTGAAAGGACATACGAGATAGATAAATCGGCTTCATTGGGTTCTTATGTCTATGGTATTACCAATAATAAAATCAGAGACTATTATCGGGACAGCAAAAAAGAGGCGGAGCTTTATCAGGATATTGCCTTGGATAGTCTGATTTCAGCGACAAATGCAGAAATAACTCTGGAGAGGGAAGAATTTCAAAAACAGCTTAAAAAAGAAATTTCGAAACTAAAAGAGAAATACAGAATCGTTCTTTACTTGCGTTATTATGAAGGATTGACAATTTCGCAACTGTCTGAAAAAATTAAACTTCCGCCCAAACGAGTAAGCGAAAGATTGCACTATGCCTTAATGCTGCTCAAGAAAAATTTGCAAAAAAAATAAAAAATTTTTCAATATTTTGCCTTCTTTTTATAATATATTATTGGGAAGCAATATGAAATGAATTAAAAAGGGCAAAAAATATAAAGAGGGTACAAATGACTTGTCAAATTAAAGATCGACCTAAATACGTTGAATTGTATTTAGGAGGTAAGTTGCTTGGCAAAGAAAAAGAGCAGTTTGAGGAGCACATTTTTGAATGTGATTTGTGTTTTCAAGAACTTCTTTTTCAGCAGGAGACCGCGAAAGTGATTGCGGCGGAAGGCCAAAGAATATTAGCGCCCAAAACGAAACTTGAATCCGTCAAACAGAGGTTGGCGCAGGCATTGCAAAATTTCGTCCCTTCTTTGGGCGATGTTCGCTGGAACCATGTTTTCGCTTATGCTTCGGTAGCGGCGCTTGTTCTCATCGGCAGTTATTTTATTTTCAATCCGTTGGGTTCAAACTCATTATCCATGAATTTCGATAATCATGTGCCGTATAAATTTAGCGCTTTACGCCTGCGCGGCAATTCGGGTCGTTTGCAAATTGATCCGACTCTGGATATATTTGTCAAAAATTTTGAGTCGGCAATAGGCGATTATAATATTTTTGAATACAAGAGCGCCATCTGTACTTTTGACAAATTAGCGCCGTTAGCGAAAAGAATACTGCAGGAACCCGAGTCGAAAGCGCGTTTGCCGTGGGTGAGGGATTACTATTTTTACAAGGGTCTTTCCCACCTTGCCGTTGCCAGCGCTAAAAACACTAGCCATGAAATTAAAGAAAATCAGATCAGTATTGCTGTGGAGGATATTCAGCGAGCAATAGCAATTTCGCAGAAATATGCATTGAACAAAACTGATCGGGAAAACTATTTTTTGATGATGGCTTTATTGGTCAAAGGCGATCGTGAAAAGGCGCAAAACGTTCTGAAGCAAATTTCGGAAACCAGTCCGTTTCTTTTTAAGGCGAAAAAATTGTTGTCCCAATAAATTTAAGCAAACTTTTCTGATCCGCTCGTATCTTATTTAAACAAGGCAAGATTTGCAAAAAGGCTGGTGCTTTCTCTAAAACGCGGTTCTCTGTGCTTTAAATTGCAGACAGTGCGCGGAAGAGCCATTTCTACCCATGGAAATGGCTCTTATTTTTTTGACTGATAATTAATTTTTTAGCGATGAATAGCAAAACTGTGATTTTTGACTTCTCTCTCTTCTTCTCTATCTTTAATTTATTCCCAAATTTTCAGGTTTTATTTGTGTGTTGCTATTTCTTGTCGAGCAAAAGGAATGAAAAAAATTTATTGTTCGGGCGTAAATTTTTTACATTATGAAATTTCAATGAGAAAGGTTATTCGCTCGCTGTACTGGAAGCTATCTTTTTTGTTTGGGATGTAACTTTAATATAAATAGATTGATAAGAAAATACATAAATAGCAAAAAAATATCTTCCGCTTCAATGGTATCAATATTGCTTTAACCAATGTAAAAATATTTTGAAAAAAATCAAAAAATAATTCAATATTTTGGGTCTTTTTTATAATATATAATAAAGGGGACAATCGGACAATTAAGTCCAAAGAATAAAAAATAAATTGTTATAATGCAACTGTTTTTTGAACAAATAAATAAAACACAATTTTATTTTACACTTTAATAATTACGGAGGTGATCATGTACAAAATTATTTTAATGTTGTTAGCGTGGACATTGTTGGGCTTTGGTTTGATGGGTCCAGCGTTGATGCTGCACCCGGACTTTTCACAGACGCCGGTCATCAGTCAGGATAACGGCGATGACATTGGTGGCGATATTGTTGTGCAAAAATCGATGAGTCAGGACGTTCCGCAGGTTGGGCACGAGCCGCTTCCCCCGCCCCCGCCGCCCCCGCCGGGAGAGGATGATTACCAACTGGCGGATTTGAGCGTCACGACCCCCGGGGGTTGATTTTCGGAGTCGTCGTAACATTTGGCTTGAAACTGC